>CAMKMR010000141.1 GCA_946413945.1 uncultured Lachnospiraceae bacterium
AGATAAGCTTAAGTCTCTTGTGGATGATGGCGTTGATTATGCTACAGAGCTTGGTATGTATGTGATCGTGGACTGGCACATTTTATCTGATAACGATCCTAATATCAATAAAGAGGAGGCTCTTATATTCTTTGATGAAATGTCTAAGAAATATGCAGGAAATGATAATGTTTTATATGAAATCTGCAATGAGCCAAATGGCGGAACAGAGTGGGGAAGTGTAAAATCTTATGCAGAGGAAGTTATCCCGGTTATAAGAAAAAATGATAAGGATGCGATTATCATCGTAGGTACTCCAACCTGGTCACAGGATGTTGATATTGCTGCAAATGATCCTGTCAGCGGATATTCTAATATCATGTATACTCTGCATTTCTATGCTGCAACTCATAAGGGTGATCTTAGAGCCAAGTTAGAGACTGCTCGTTCTAAGGGGCTTCCAATATTCATTTCTGAGTTCAGTATCTGTGATGCATCAGGAAATGGATCTATTGATTATGACTCTGCTGCGGAATGGTTTGATCTTATAAATAAGTATCATATTTCTTATGCAGGATGGAATGTTTCTAATAAGGATGAGACATCATCTCTTATAAAATCTTCATCAGATAAGACTTCTGGCTGGACTTATGATGACCTTTCTGAAACTGGAAAATGGCTCAAAGATCAGATGAAGAAATAGAACTTTATGTTGACATAAGGTATTAAATGGTATAAAAATAGACGAGGAGAAAAAATATGAGAGTAATAGCAGGTTCAAGAAGAAGCCTTCCGCTTAAGAGTGTTGAAGGTGATGAGACAAGACCTACAGTAGACAGATATAAAGAGACATTATTTAATGTTCTTCAGCAGGATGTTCCTGGATCACGTTTCCTTGATTTATTTGCAGGAAGCGGAGCAGTTGGGATTGAGGCTCTTTCAAGAGGGGCGAGGCATGCGGTATTTGTTGAAAATGGTAAAAAACAGATAGATGTAATTAAGGATAATATTCATTTTACAAAGTTTGAAGATGAGGCAGATATACTGAGGGGCGATGCCATTTCCTATGTGAGAAGCCTGTCAAAGATCGACTTTGATATTATCTTTATGGATCCACCATATCAGAAAGGGCTTGAGAAAGAAGTTCTTTTGGTGCTTGATAAAAAAGAATTTAAGAATCCGGATGTTATCATCATTGTTGAAGCCATCCTTGACGAGGATATGAGCTATATTGAAGATACAGGATTTGAAATATATAAGACTAAGGATTACAGGACAAATAAGCATGTTTTCCTTAGACGGAAAGACAGTTAAGATATGACAAGAGTAATTTATCCGGGCAGTTTCGACCCAGTAACTAAAGGACATCTGGACCTTATTGAAAGGGCTTCAAAGCTCTTTGATGAGGTGAATGTATGCATCCTGACTAATTCGACTAAAAAATGTCCGTTGTTTTCTGTCGAAGAACGTGTTATTATGTTGAAAGAGGCTGTTAAAAATCTGCCTAATGTTAAGGTTGAAACATATAAAGGCCTTTTAATTGATTATGCGAGAAAATGTGGCTCAAAGATCATCGTGCGTGGTTTACGTGAGATGACAGATTTTGAGATTGAACTTCAGATGGCTCAGGTGAATAAAGAGGTTTCTGGAGACATAGAAACTCTTTTCCTTGCCGCAGATCCAAAGTTTTCAAATGTAAGCTCGTCTGTTGTAAGAGAGTTTGCTTCTTATGGGATTGCAGTAGATAAATTTGTACCTGAGAATGTACTTGAAAAGCTGAAGGAAAAGATGAATATGATGTAAATATTATCAGGAGGATAACGTAATGGGAAAAAAGGGCGTTGAGGAAATGATCAATGAAATAGAAATCTTTATTGATAATTGTAAAAGTGTTCCTCTTTCAAATAATAAGATCAGTGTTCCTAAGGATGAGATTGAAAGGATGCTTAGTGAGCTTAAGCTTAAGCTTCCAAGTGAGATAGAAAGATGCAAGAAGATCATGCGTAATAAAGAGGCAATTCTTGCAAATGCTAGAACTAAATCTGACGCCATTATTTCTGAATCAGTAAATGAGGCTAACCGTCTTGTTGATGCTAACCATATTACAGAACTTGCAAATGTTAGAGCTAACGAGATTCTTGATGCAGCACGTGAGCAGGCTCAGCAGATCTTAGATGATGCTAATGCTGAAGCTACAGAAGTAAGACTTGGAGCAATGCAGTACACAAAGCAGAAGCTCGATGATATGAAGTCATTCTTTGCAGCTACGCTTGAAGCAGATAGAGAAAATTATAAGAATCTTATTGATTCATTAGAAAATAGTGTATATACACTTGATGCAAACTTAAATGAGATTGATGCTTCTATCGGACTTATAAATGGTTCATCAATTGCGCAGCAGCAGCCGGCACAGGCTCAGCCACAGCAGCAGTATTATCAGCAGCCTGAGACAAATCAGTTTGATGATATAGATGACTTTGGCGATGATGAGGATGATATGCCTATTAAGGCTCCAACTAAGAAAGCAAACAGCCAGAGCTTTGATGATTTCGAAGATGATGACGATGAGGATGACGATTTCCTTGATGAGTAATCTTATATCATCAAACTTAGCTTGCAGACTATGATAATATATAAAAAAACAGGTTGCTTTTTTTAGCGACCTGTTTTTTTTATTAAATAATTATAGGTTGCATTTTTTATGCGACCTGTTTTTTTATTGAATAATTATAGGTTGCTTTTTTTTAGCGGCCTGTTTTTTTAAATAATTATAGGCGACTGTGTGATCTCACTTTTTATCTTGATCTTATTATTCTTATAAATTAGATATTTATAGAGATCAGAGGCTGTGATATCCAGCTGCCTTGAGATAAGCGCTCCTTTATTATCAGTTTTAAAATTTGCTCTTTTGTTTATAAGAGGTATTGAAGCCTGTTCCTGTATAATGCGAAGCAGGCTGCTTTTATCTTTTCTAAAGGCGAGAAGAGTAGCATATAAGAATTGTTCATTAAAGATAAGGTCATGCTTGTCTCTATCAAATGAAAGGATCAGATGGAGCAGGCCTCTTCTTATTCTCGCGTAAGTATAATTCTTAGATACCAGTTCTTCTATGCAGCTGTTAAGATCGCTAAATTCCCTTATGGAAAGAATTTTATTATAAATATCTTTATCTATTTCTACTGGAAGAGAATTTTTAATTTCTTCGAAATTAGTTATCCTGCTTTGTTTTTTTAATTCTAAAATTTTTAAGTAAAGCAGATCAGATAAAAAATCATCTTTTATTTCATTCTTAAGATAAGGTAAAAGACAGTTATAAGAAGCTAAAGGAAGCAGATTCTTAACATCTTCTTTAAGAGAAATCTTTCTACGTATCATTTCAGCAGAAGGAAACTGGGCTTTTTTATCCTCATCAGCATCAAAATGATACTTACCCATTCTTTTTATTATCACCGGTCTTATAGATGAATTCGATTTTTTTAAGCTGATCATATAAGAAATGGCAAGAATATTGTTAGGGCTTTTTAAGATATCTGCATATTCGTCGCCTAGGAGTTTTCTTACAGCAGCCTCTCTTGCAGCTGGGAAAGATAAGCCTTTTAAGAGAGAGGCGTTAAAATGATCCTTATATTCAGCTTTTTCATTAGTAAGATAGTCGCTTAATTTTTCCATTTTATAAAGATCATCGCATTCTGCACCAAACACAAGATAATCTATGGAATTAAGAGAGTTAAGTATCTTTATCGCCCCGTAGGAAAAGTCTTCGGCACTGCCTGTAGCAAAGACGAAGGGAAGTTCTATCACAGCATCAACAGCGCTTGATACAGCGGCTGCAGCTCTGCTGCTTTTATCTGCCATGGAAAGACTGCCTCTTTCAGTAAAGTTTCCGCTCATTATAGCAAGGCTATGATCGGCGCCGGTTAGTTTTTTAGCCATTTCTGCATGATATAAATGACCTAGATGAAAAGGGTTATATTCAGTTATCAGTGCTACTGTTTTAGGCATATTGCTTCCTTCGTTAATATTTTAATGACTGGGATTTTTATGACACAGTTCTTTTGATAAGCTTACATCATAAAAGCTGTGATAAAAATATAGCATAATTTAATGTCTTATGAAAGGGAGGTAAAAATTGGAATCTTTTAATTGATCAATAGAAAATGTATCTAAAGAAGGATATGAAGAATAAAATGCTTTTCATAGAAAAAAAATCGAACATGTGCTATTATGAATAGGCAGATTATTTTCTATTTTTTTCTTAAGTCATTTTCTATTGACAATTAAAATCCAATAAGCTAAAATTATCACATATTAACCGAACAAATGTTTGGAGGAGGAAAGACGATGGCAACAGAAGATAAGAAGAGAGCTTTAGAGGCTGCAGTAGCCCAGATTGAAAAACAATATGGTAAGGGATCGATCATGAAACTGGGTGATGAAGCCAGTAATATGAATATAGAAGTAGTTCCTACAGGATCATTATCACTTGATCTTGCACTTGGTGTAGGTGGTATGCCAAGAGGACGTATTATAGAAATATATGGACCTGAATCATCAGGTAAGACAACTCTTGCACTTCATGTAGTGGCAGAAGTTCAGAAGGCTGGAGGCATCGCAGGTTTTATAGATGCTGAACATGCTCTTGATCCGGTATATGCAAAGAATATTGGTGTTGATATCGATGATCTTTACATTTCTCAGCCGGATAATGGTGAACAGGCATTAGAGATTACTGAGACTATGGTTAGATCAGGTGCTATAGATGTAATAGTAATCGACTCGGTTGCTGCTCTTGTTCCAAAGGCCGAAATTGATGGTGAGATGGGAGACAGCCATGTTGGTCTTCATGCCAGACTTATGTCTCAGGCCTTAAGAAAGCTTACAGCTGTTATAGGTAGAACAAATTGTGTAGTGATCTTTATCAACCAGCTTCGTGAGAAGGTTGGAATTATGTTTGGTAATCCTGAAACAACAACAGGTGGTAGAGCTCTTAAATTTTATTCATCAGTAAGACTTGACGTAAGAAGGATTGAAGCTCTTAAAGCTAACGGAGAAGTTGTTGGTAACAGAACAAGAGTAAAAGTAGTTAAGAATAAGGTGGCTCCTCCATTTAAGGAAGCTGAATTTGATATTATGTTTGGTAAAGGAATATCAAAAGAAGGAGATGTTCTTGATCTTGCAGCTGATCTGAATGTCGTTGTAAAATCGGGTGCCTGGTATTCATACTTAGGAGAAAAGATTGGTCAGGGACGTGAAAATACAAAGACTTATCTTGCAACTCATCCTGATGTATTAAAGGAGATTGAAGAAAAGGTAAGACAGGCTTGTGGAACTTCTGCTGAAGGAGAAAATCAAGCAAAAGATTCAGAAGAGGAATAAAATATATGCAAAGCGCTTTTTGTAAAGCGGTTGATCTTTTATCGAGAGCAGAACAAT
>CAMKMR010000142.1 GCA_946413945.1 uncultured Lachnospiraceae bacterium
ATTGAGGTATGCTTTTTCTTTTTTATCAAATAAATAAAATAAAAATTAAATATATTTTTGATAAATTTAGAGAAAAACTTTGTAAATTCATTATGCCTAAAACATTAAGAGCTATTAATGCAGATGAATTTACCGGAAGCTATGCGGCACTGATGATAAATAACGAAACAAATGAAGTTGTTGTTGCTTATAATGCTAATAAGCGCATTTATCCAGCTTCTATGACAAAACTTATGACATCCATTCTTGTAGCCGAAGCTATAGAAAGTGGAAAGATAAGTCTTGATGATGAGATCACTCTTACTCATGATATTACATTTAAAGAAGATGGCGCCATGAAAAGCGACCTTACAAAAGGCTGCAAGATCACTGTAAGAAATCTATTATCAGGTCTTATGATCAATTCATACAATGATTACTGCGTTATCTTAGGAGAAGTAGTTGCAGGCGACCTTTCATCATTTGTGGAAATGATGAATAATAAAGCATATGAGATAGGGGCTACTAATTGTCATTTTATGAATCCTCATGGTCTTGATGAACATGAACATTACATAACCGCTTATGATATGTATCTTATTGTAAAGGAAGCATCAAAGCACTCAGTACTTCATGAGATTGATACTTACAAGTCATATACATATTCATATATAGATGCATATGGCAATAAGGTTGAAGAGACCATTACTCCAACCAATCAGTTTTTATCAGGCGATGCCAATCTCCCATCAAATATTGAGATTGAAGCTTGGAAGACAGGAACAACCGGTGGAGCGGGTCATTGCCTTGCCATGATAGCAAAGGTAAATGGTACCAGCTACAGCTTCGTTGTTGCAGATGGAGATTCTACTGAAGATCTTTATAATGCATATTCACTTATGTTTAATATGGTGAGATAAATTAAATTGACTTAAGATAAATTATATTGACTTATATTTCGATATTTTCAAATATAAGTCAAAAATTTTTGAGGATTTTTTGATAGGAAAGAGCTATGAAAAACAAAAAAAATAATGTAATACAGTTTAGTAAAACAGTAAAAGTGAATGCTGCTCTTATAATATTTGCAGTTATCGTCATTTACATGATTGCTTCAATATTCAGAGCTTTAAACAGACATCCTGTTACAACATATAAAGTTTCAGCTTCAGATGTAAACAATAATATCAACTGTACGGGTATAGCTCTTAGAACCGAAAAAGAAGTTGCTGCCAATAAAACCGGTTATATCTGTTACTTTTTAAGAGACAGTGATAAGGTCGCTAAAGGTGGAGCAGTTTGTACTATCGATGAATCAGGAAGTGTAGTATCAAGTATTTCTGATACAAGTTCATCAGATACGCCTGTATTTTCTACAGCTGATTATCTTTCAGTAAGATCTACAATAGATACATTTAAAAGTAATTATACAGATGAAAAATTCTTTTCAGTTTATAATTTTGATTCAACTATTCAGTCAAAAGTACTTGAACTTTCAAATGCCATTATGATGAAGAATTATAATGCCCAGACGGATACTATTAAGAATTCTGTTTCAAATATGACTGCAGATGAAAGTGGAATTGTATCTTTCTATACAGATGGCTATGAAAAGTATACTCCGGATACTTTACCTGATGACGCATTTCAGGTTTCAAGCTATAAGAAAACATCATTAAAATCTGGTGATATTGTTAATTCAGGAACAACTGTTTATAAACTTATCACTGATGAAAAATGGTACATCGTATGTAATATAAGTCCTGAACAGGCCAATTCCATTTTAGAAAAATCAAACACCAGCACAAGTCAGTCGAGGCTTACATTTACCATCAATAATTCTGATTATGATATCACATCAAATTATGAGCTTATAAATAAGGGAAATGGCTTTAATTTAGTACTTCCTGTAAATAAGTATCTTATTGATTATGTAGATGAAAGATATCTTAATATCAGCATTAAGTTAAATAAATATGACGGTCTTAAGGTTCCAAATACTGCGATTGTTACAAAAGAAGTTTATAAGCTTCCAAAGACCTGATCACCCGCGGTGGAGATGAATCTTCTGAGAATAAGATTCAGGTTTATAGAAAAGATGAAAATGGCGAAGCTAAATCAACTCAGATAGTTTTGGAATATTATAATGCAGATGATAAATATTATTACGTTGATAAAAAGCTCTTTAAGGAAGGCGACAACATAATAAAAATGAATTCTACCGATACTATTGCTGCAAACAGCCTTGAATCAACTAATATAAAAGGTGTTTATCTTGCAAATAAAGGGTTTGCAGATTTTAAATCTGTATCCATCGTAACCGAAGGTGATGAATTCACTATGATAAACCGAGGCGAAAATATCAATGAATACGATAATATTGTTATGGACGCCAGTGAAGTTAAAGAAAACCAAAAATTATTTTAATAAAAGATAGTTTATAGATAGTTAAAAATAATAAATAAAGATAGTTATATTATTAATAGTTAGACTTTTAGATTTTTACATAATTAGACTTTTAGATATTTAAATTTTTAGATGGTTTTATTATTTCATATAAAGAAGGGAAACTAAAAAATTGTTAGCAGAGAATTACAGAATAGTAGAAGAGCAGGTTAAAGAAGCATGCAAACAATCTGGGCGTGATCCGAAAGATGTCACAATAATAGCTGTAAGTAAAACTAAGCCATTAAGTGATATTGAAGAACTGATCAAAATTGGAGTTACTGAATTTGGAGAAAACTATCCTCAGGAATTAAAGACCAAATATGAACAAGTATCAACTCCAGTTCATTTTCATCAAATAGGACATCTTCAGACAAATAAAGTAAAATATATAATCGATAAGACTGTCCTTATTCATTCAGTTGATAGTTATCGTCTTGCAGAGATAATTGAAAAGGAAGCTAGTAAACATAATATTAAGATTCCTGTTCTTATTGAAGTAAATTATGCCAAAGAAGCTACTAAATTCGGTGTGTTTCCAGAAGACACAGAAGCGCTCATAAGAAAAATTGCAAGGCTTCAGCATATTGAAGTTCAAGGGCTTATGACCAGTGCCCCATTAGTTGAAAACCCTGAAGAAAACAGGGAGTACTTTAGCGGCATGAGAGATTTATTACTTGACATAAAATCTAAAAACATAGATAATGTTCACATGAAAACGCTATCTATGGGTATGACTAACGATTTTCAAGTAGCAATAGAAGAGGGCGCCACTATGGTCCGTGTTGGAACTGCAATATTTGGAGCCCGTAATTACGCAAAGTAGTATATTTTGTATATATATTCAAAATTTATGATTGGAGAACAGTATAATGGCTAAGGGAAAAAACAAATTTCTTGATTGGTTCAAGTTTGAAGACGACGAATACGATGAAGAAGAGGATGAAATGAGTGTCTTCGATGAAGACGACGATGAAGATGACGATGATGATTATGGCGCTCCAAGAGAATCTGCTTTTTCTTCATTTATAAAGAAAAAGAAAGAAGCTCCTGCACCAGCTCCTGTCAAAAATAATACATCATTCATGCCTAAGCAGCCTGCATCTACATCAGCATCAACTTATCAGAACCCTGTGACAGGTAATACAGTTTCTACTCGTAAGTCTATGCCGGTAAAGCCGTCTAGAACAACTGCTAATAATACTACTTTAGTTAGTGTAAATACACAGAGGAGAGCGATTAATCCAGTGAACGAAGTTTTTGTTATTAAACCAAAAGAATTTGATGATGCACAGACAGTTTCAGATTTTCTTAAAAATGGTAAGACTATCATTATAAATATGGAAGGTCTGGAATTTGATTCTGCTCAGAGAATAATTGACTTTATTGGCGGGGCTTGTTATGGCCTTGGCGGCGATCTTGAAGCTATATCTTCAAGCATTTTTATTGCCGCACCAAGCAATATTGAAGTTACAGGCGATTTAAGAGATGAGATTATTAATGGGGCACTTTCACCACAGCTTAAGAAATAATCAGCATATTATAATATCTATGGGGGATTGAATAATCAATGCTTACACCAGTAGACATTCAGCAAAAAAAATTTAAAATGGGATTTGGTTACGATAAGAAGGATGTTAATAAATTCTTCGAAGAAGTATATGACAGTTATGCTGCCTTATATAGATCTAATGCTGAATTAAAAGAAAAAGTCATTACATTTAATGACAGATTACAGCATTATAAGACCACAGAAGAAAATCTTCAGAAATCCCTTCTCCTTGCAGAGAAGAATACTCAGGAACAGAGATCTAATGCAGAAAAAGAAGCAAAAGCTATGGAACTTGAAGCAAGAAGCCGCGCTGAACAGATTGTTAAACAGGCATCAATAGATCTTAAAAATATGAATATTCAGATGGATGAATTAAGAGAGCAGTATGCAGCTTATAAATCAAAATTTGCTGCCCTTCTTAAGGAGGAATTTGAATTCTTGGGTATTAAGGATTTTGATACAGATTCTTATATTAATCCGAGATATACTGAGAAACCTAAGGAAGATGCTCATGCAGCAGATTCCAGCAAGGGGACACTTGGCTCAAACCAGGGATCAGATATCAGCAGTTCAGCCAATGTATATGGTTCAGTACTTGGAGGGGAAGGCATAGATCCATTCCATTCAACTAATAATAGTACTAGAACTGTTAATACATCTGGTCACAGAAATACTCAGACAACAAATAAGTATTCTGTAAATAATGATGATGATGGTATTTCTCCCACGATAAACTTATTTAGAGATAGTGAGAAAACCTATAAAGAAGCTAAGCAGGCTTCAAATGCAAGAACCAAAGAGGATAATATCTTTAAAAATGCTGCTGCCAGCCGCATTAATCCTGAGAGATCAGAAAATAGTGCTGACGTGATCAATTTTGCAGCGAAGAAATCCAGTTCTGAAACTACAAAGTCTGATCAGTTTGAGAATAAGAAAGGCTCTAGGGCAGCTGAGAGTAGTTCAGTGTCTCAGACAATTAATAACTCAACTGCTGATAGTAGTAGTTCAGCGTCTTTTTCTTCTAATACTAATACTACAGATATTTCTACATCCAAAGAAGAAAAGACTAGTGATGTGATTGAGAATAGACCAACTTCAGATTCACTTAAGAGGATCCAAGACGAAGATGATCTTGTCGGTGACATTGTCCTTGAAGCAGCTTTAGATGACATTCAAGATAAAACACCTGACAAACTGAAGATAGATGATCAGGAAAGTATAGATGATGACGATGATGAATACTTCATCTTTACCTAAGACAAAAAAGGAGTATCAATATGAATAACAGATTATCAGTAAACGCAAACGGTTCATTTGCTTACGATAT
>CAMKMR010000143.1 GCA_946413945.1 uncultured Lachnospiraceae bacterium
CTTTTTAGAGTCTTAAACTACATTTAGTCAACAAGTACAGGGTTTTCATCTACAACCCAAGGAAGACCGTATTTATTAAGTGCTTCCATATATGGATCTGGATCAAATTCGTCTGTTGTAAATACCCCCGGTTTCTTCCACTGACCAGTTGCAAGAAGCATAGTTCCGATCATAGCTGGAACACCTGTTGTATAAGAGATAGCCTGTGAACCAAGCTCCTTATAGCATTCCTGGTGATCGCATACGTTGTAGATATAGATCTTTCTTTCTTTTCCATCCTTCTTACCAGTGAAGATACATCCGATATTTGTCTTACCAACAGTTCTTGGTCCAAGAGAAGCTGGGTCTGGAAGAAGTGCTTTAAGGAACTGGATAGGAACGATCTCTGTTCCATTGTAGTTAATAGGCTCTGTTGAAAGCATTCCAACATCTTCAAGGCATCTCATATGATCAAGATAGCTCTGTCCAAATGTCATAAAGAATCTGATCCTCTTTACTTCAGGCATATTACGTCCAAGAGCTTCAATCTCTTCGTGATGAAGAAGGTACATATCCTTTTCTCCAACCTGATCGAAGTTATATTTTCTATGAATGCTCATAGCAGGAATCTCAACCCACTTACCATTTTCAAGGTATGAACCAGGAGCTGATACTTCTCTTAAATTGATCTCAGGATTAAAGTTTGTTGCAAATGCATACCCATGATCACCACCGTTGCAGTCAAGGATATCGATAGTATCTATCTCATCAAAATAATGCTTCTTTGCATAGGCTGCAAATACACTGGTTACACCTGGGTCAAAACCTGTTCCAAGGATAGCTGTAAGACCAGCCTTTTCAAACTTCTCCTTATAAGCCCACTGCCATGAATAATCGAAATATGCAGAGAATCCAAGTTCCTTGCATCTCTTGTCATAGACCTTTCTCCATTCAGGGTCATCAATATTTTCAGGCTCATAATTTGCTGTATCTACATAATGAACTCCTGCATTAAGGCAGGCATCCATAATTGTAAGATCCTGATAAGGAAGAGCTACATTTAAAACCATATCTGGAGCGTAATCCTTAATAAGAGCTGTTAATTCATCTACATTATCAGCATCAACTTTTGCTGTTACAATGCGGGTCTTTGAACCCTCAGCCTCAATCTTTTTCTTTAAGTCGTCGCACTTTGAAACAGTGCGGCTGGCGATCATCATATCTGTAAAGACCTCATCTAATTTTGCGATCTTCTGAATTGCTACCTGAGCTACACCTCCGCAGCCTATTACCATAACTTTGCTCATATCTATTTTTCCTCCTCTGAAAGAATATCCTCTACGTATTTTGGAAGCATAAATGCTCCTCTGTGAAGATTGGTAGTATAATACCAAGTCTTTAATTTTCTCTCGTTCCACTTAGCCGGATTAAAATCCTTAAGTGGATGATATTTTTTAGATGCAAATCCAAACATCCAGTATCCTGCAGGGCAGGTTGGAATGCTGGCCTGATATACACGGCTTATTGGAAATGATCTAAATACTTTTCTATGCATGGCACGGAACGCTGCCTCATCCTCATCATAGAAAGGGCTACCGTGCTGATATACCATAATCCCGTCTTCATGTAGAGCCTTAAAGCAGCTTCCATAAAACTCTCTGGTAAAAAGTCCTTCTGTATGTCCAAATGGATCAATAGAATCATTTATTATAAGGTCATATTTATCCTGACACCTTCTAAGGAATCTAAGACCATCCATATTTGTGATATGAACTCTGTCATCATCAAATCCCTTTGCTGTCTCTGGGAAGAATTCCTTTGAAACCTTAACGAACATCTCGTCCTGCTCAACTACATCAATATTTTCGATTTCCGGATACATGGTAAGAACCTTAGCCACGCCTCCGTCACCACCACCGATGATAAGCACATTTTTTACATTAGGGTGCACTGCCATAGGCACATGAACCACCATTTCGTTATAGATAAATTCATCAGCATCTGAGAAAATGATCTCTCCATCCAGTACGATTATCTTTCCATATTCCGGAGTCTTAAATACATCTATCCTCTGGTAATCGCTCTGGCCTGAATATAACTGTTTTTCTACACGTACCTGGTGTCTTACATTATCAGTATCTGATTGTGAAAACCAAATTTCCATCAGCTGCCTCCTTATACCATAACATCTATCATCATACACTCAGGATCTCTTGTTCCCATTAATGAACAACCTTTTTCTCTTGAGTAGTCAATATATTCTATTATTTCTTCTGTGATCAGCTCTCCCGGAGTAAGAATAGGAATTCCCGGTGGATAGCACATTACTAATTCTCCGCTTATCTTTCCTGCAGCTTCCTTTACAGGAACTGACATCTTGCTTCCATAAAATGCCTCTTTCGGTGAAAGTTTTAATTCCGGCTGTATAAACTCTCCGCAGTAAAGATCATTTCTATCCTTTTCATAAACTCTCTTAATATCTTCAAGAGCTCCAACAAGTCTTTCAATATCCTGCATTCTGTCTCCAATGGATATATACGCAAGGATATTTCCAATATCGCCAAACTCTATCTGAATATCATATTCATCACGAAGGATATCATATACTTCAATACCTGTAAGACCTATGCCCTGAGTATAGACAGACAGCTTAGTTACATCGAAATCATATACACTGTCTCCATCAATAAGTTCACGGCCGTAAGCATAATAACCACCAAGATCATTTATTTCTTCTCTTGCATATTCTGCCATTCTGGTAACCTTGCTGAAAGCTTCTCTTCCGTGCAGCGCAAGATTTCTTCTTGAAATATCAAGACTTGAGATAAGAAGATAAGAAGCACTTGTAGTCTGGGTAAGATTAATAATAGACTGCATGTATTCTCCATCTACATTTGGACCTGTAAGAAGTATTGAGCTCTGAGTCAGACTTCCTCCTGATTTATGCATTGAAACAGCTGCCATATCCGCGCCAGCTTCCATACCTGAAACAGGGAGTCCTTCTCCAAAATAAAGGTGAGTTCCATGAGCTTCATCTACAAGAGCTTTCATTCCTGCCTTATGAGCCATATCCACTAATTTCTTTAAATCAGATGCGATTCCATAATAAGTAGGATTATTTACAAATATTGCCTTTGCATTCGGATGTTCCTTAATAGCTTTTTCAACTTCATGAGCTTCCATACCTGTTGCGATACCTATTTCCGGATTAACCTTAACCGGCACATAAACAGGGATACCGCCGCAAAGTACTAAAGCATTTATAACACTCTTATGCACATTTCTTGGAAGGATTATCTCATCACCATCTCTAATGGTAGCAAGGACCATGCACTGAACTGCTGATGTTGTTCCATTTACCATAAAGAAAGCTCTATCTGCTCCGAAGGCATCTGCTGTAAGATTCTCAGCTTCCCTGATAACTGAAACAGGATGACTCAGGTTATCCAGCATCTTCATGGAATTAACATCCACTCCGACACATTTTTCTCCTAAGAAATCCAAAAGTTCTGTATTTCCTCTACCTCTTTTATGTCCAGGAACATCAAATGGTACCACTCTTCTTTTTCTAAGTTCTATCAGCGCATCATAAACCGGCGCCAACTGCTGTCTTACAATATTCATGTCATCTCACCCACTGATTATTTTTTTGCAACATTTGACTGGGTTGCTTAAAATGCACTTTACTTAGTAGTAAAAATCCATAAGCCTTATATTTTCAAGCTTTATCGCTTTCTTTCCAGCAAAAAATAAAGCCAGAACGCGAAATGGCATCCTGGCAACATAGTCATTCTTATTTAAAGATTTTCTGCTTTTATTCGGAGAAGTCACGAAATATTTTGCAAATTATCTAACGAAATTTGACCATTTAGCAGGATTCATTCCTGAAAATTTAAGTTCTCCTGATCATCCAGATTTTAAGACTATCAGGACCGGCCTCTCACTTTCTCGTGCCGCCGGCTACTCAATCAATGTCGCTTTGCAAAACATTCCTGTCTGCTCACTTATTTCAAAATATAGCATTGTTTTAATTATTGTGTCAATATGATTTATTCTTATTTTTTCTTAAAATATAGGCTTATTTTACCTTGCTGAAATATAAGTCCTGTCATATTTTTTGTTCGCTAAATAATCATATTTATAATAGTGATAAATGGTCAAATATTTGATAAAGTTAGCATAATATATATCGTTTTTAATCTCAGCAAAGTTTACAATATGTCTGCGGACACTGCAAATCCCATTTCAGTTTCCATTGATATTTTATCTTAATTTTATAAGGAGAGTTATTAATATCAAATCAAAGAAAAAAAGTCGTTGCAATTCTGGCATTCGTGCTTCTGGTTGCTGAGATAATAGGACTTATAATCTCAGTAATCAACCAATTAAAAAAAGGCAATCCTGCATATTATGTATTTAAAGCCTATACTCAGGATTCAAATATCCTTTCCATGTTTAGCGCTTTAGTTTTATTATTAGCAGCTGTTAAGGCAATCAAATCCGGATCAGAGATTTCTCATAAGGCTCTTGTATTCCGTTATGTGACTACATGTCTTACAACAGTTACTTTCCTTATAGTTGTTGTTGTACTTATGCCAAATAAAGATCCTGAAGTTGGTGGTTTTATAAATAACTTCTTTACTGGATCACTTTTCTGGTATCATGGTTTCTGCCCAATCCTTGCCTTTATTATGTTCCTTTTCTTTGAAGGAAAACATGACCTTAAAGCAAAAAATATAATACTTGCTGTAATCCCAACTTTCTTATATGCGATAACTTGGGTTTCACTTGTTGCTTTTAATATCGTTCCGGACGAGGATGCACCATATCCATTCCTTAGAGTACATCAGCAGTCTGTTGGCGCATCAGTTATGTGGTGCTGCATCATCCTTGGTGTAGCTGCAGTTGTTGCAACAGTTTTATACTTTATCGGAAGAGAAAAAAGTGTTTCTAAAAATGAAACAACAGAAGAGTAATTATTGATAGCGAACAGCTGCTAAAATATATGGATGCAAAGAAACACCTCCAGCGGGCTAAACTGCCCTTTGGAGGTGTTTTTACATTCTTATTTTTTAACTATTTACTTAGTTGGATTTACATCCATCCTGACAATTACTTTCTTTTTATCATCATCAGATAATTTTAAGAGAAAACACCCTTTAATACCTATTCATAACACCATTTTTTCTTACTGACCTGTAATTAATTGAATATATGAAAAGTCCTAATAAAAGTATAAAAACATTTGATAAAACTACATATATAATGTGAAGCCTCACACGACTGAAGTCGCGTGCTTCCCATAAATGCTTTTTAAG
>CAMKMR010000144.1 GCA_946413945.1 uncultured Lachnospiraceae bacterium
TTAAGGTTATCCCTAAGGTTCTTATATCAGCATTTTTTTAACTTGTTACTGTCATGAGGCATTCACTGTCTATCTTTAATATTTCCTTTTCACAATATGCAATCTTTTCTCTTAAATATTCATTCTCTTTTTTAATTCTTCTATTTTTTTATAGATCTTTCCTATGATCCTATCATAGAATGAACTGATATCAGCGTTTTTCTTTTTTTCTTCGACAGTATTTATCCTGATCCTTAAAATAACTATTTCCTTTTCATTGATAGAAATCTCATCCATCGCTTTCTTAATGACTCTTTGATAATATGCCTTACTCAATTTATTCCCTCTTTCAATATAAAAAAGCTAAACAAATAAAAAAGGTCGCAACAAACTAAAAATTCATTGCGACCGGACAATCATAACTCGTTAAAACTAACTCTACGTCTTAGACTCCTAGTTTTGCGCCCATATATTTCTATATGTTTGCCTTTTTTGAAAATTTCTATTTTTTTGCTCATAACTAAATCAGCTACCTCTGATAATACTCCCTTATCACGAATTATTCAAGTTGTATACAAGCTCATTATTTTTTTATGGCAATTATTACAAATCTCCCATCTGTTTCATGGTAAGAACATGTAGATAAAGTTAACAATTTGTCCCCATACTTAGGATCCAACTCGCTTTTTATCAAAGATTTCTCTTTGCAGCTCTTGATATAAGCTTTATATTCATATTCATTTTCAGCTTCTGTAAATTTATAATATACAAAACCATCATAATCCTTACTGTGAATACGATCATAGAATACAAAGGCCACTTCATATCGGGCTTCCTCTTTTAAGCTGGAGAATACTATGATCTTATGTTCATTATAGTAATTCTCATCTTCATAGTTACTTAAATCTCCAAACATACTACCATCACTCATTCTGTGACCATATATTATCAGATTATCCGTTGGAAGCCATATATCTGAACCTGCACTTAAGAATAAAGTCCCGGATATACTATAATCTCCATAAAAATCTCTTCTTAGATAATAGCTTTCCTCATTTTTTCTTTGTACTACAGGATAGTCAACCTTTGTTCCCTCTATACTTAGCCAGCCTACAAAATCAGGATTTTGTCTGATCAATTCCCTATATTTTTCTTCCTGACTTTTTATCTTTTTTTCTCTTTCTCCTATATCCTGTCCTGTCGTAACTTGCTTATCCCCTTTAGAATCTTCATCATCAGCTGTCTTTTTTTTGTCATTTATTATCATATTTTTTAAATCTCTTACACTTTCCTGCTCTTTTTTCATCTTCCAAGAGATCATAAAAAAATATATCAAAGAAAGGCTCATACCGATAAGTAAAGAAATGACTATCCGCTTTTTATCAATCTTCATACTTTATCTCTCCGCAGCTGCATACATAATGATCGATCAGCTCTTCTTCATGGGCTTCTCTATCTACGACATAGTATTCTGTTACTTCTTTATCATGATGAATGATCTCTTTTAGCTGGTCTGATTCCTTTGCATAATAGTTCATATCTGATCCATGAGATAATCTGTGTAAAAAAGCTTCCTCTGTATTTGCTCCGCCATAATTTTCTGTAAGATCCAGCTCACAGATGCTGCAATACTCATGCCATTCATAAATATACTCATCCCATTCCTCTGTAACATCAGTGACCCAGTGTCCTTGTTCAGCCACAATAACCCTTCTTGTTACTGGAACAAAACAGTGAACATGGGCAGTTGTTTCTTCTCCTGTCTCAATTTTTTCCTTAGCTCGCGGATCAAAATCTTCTGCCTCCTTTTTTTCTTTTCCTTTGTTTACTTCTATTTCTTTGCTTACAGTTAGCTCATCATTTACCCCACTATTACTATCCTTAATTGCCTCACTGTTATTATTTACACCACTGTTACTATTTTTAATTGCCTCACTGTTATTATTTTTATTTGCTTTACCACTCCTGTCTTTTTTTTTGGGTGCATTTTTTTCATTTTGCTTATTCAGTGACACACCTTTTGCAATGAGAATTACGGCCCTGCCCTGCCTGTCTTTAATTTCTCTAACATCCTTCTCATCCTCTATTGTTTTATCATCATCAGTCTTATATTTTGTGCTTGCAGACGAAGGGCAATTTCTGCCCTTCGTCTCAAGGATAATTCCAAAAGCAAATAAGAAAAACAATAATATAATAAGCAGGTAAGCTATTTTCTTATTCTTCATTATTATTTATCATCCCTCATCATCTTTCCTTTTCTTTCTATAAAAGAAATAAGTTCCAAAACTACCCGAAACAAATATTGCTAAACCTGAGTAGATAAAGAAGTCATCTCCTGTCTTAGGGCTCTCAGGGGGAACTGTTCTTAAACTTTGTTCCTTACTGTTTATATCCTTATGATAAGCGATCAGCTTTTTATTTGATATTTCTCCTTTTGTATCTCTTTTTATTTCATATAATTCTTCATAAATGATCAGATTTTTTGCTGCGCTGCTTTCTTCTTGTTCTATACTAAAGTCAACATTTTCGAAGCCTTCCCCAGCTTTAGCCACAAAGGAAGTCTGTCCCCTTACTATAATTTCATTATTTATCGTCCTGTTAGAATCATCGCTATCATAACTCATAAGAACACCTTCAATCAGATATTCCTGGCCATCTTCTAAGTTTTTAAAGAATACCCTGTCACAAGCCTGCGCCTTATAACCTTCTATTTCCTTATCTCCATCTTTTTTATCACTGGCATAGGTACTGATATAAGGAATATGAATAGTCTGTTCTTTCGAGTCAATATCCTCATGACTTGCAATTTCAGTATCATTTAAATAGATATGTTCATAGAATACCAGACTTTCGCCTTCTAAGCCCCTGGTATCTATCTCAAATGGTACCAGTATTTCCCCTTCTGTCTCTTTCGGAGTAAAAACAATCTCACTTTGTATCCTATTTTTATCTTTATCAAAGATCTCGCATCCCTTTCCTTTAATTACGGGATATCCAACAATCTTATATTCCTGCCCTGCCAAAAGATTTTTATATTCTACCCTGTCATAAATCTTTACATTTTCATCAGCAAGGACTACTTTTCCTTCTGTTTCCATCTCATATGCATTTGTAGAACATGCCGGAATATAAACCGTCTGTTCAATGCATTCTATACTTTTGTGCTCACAAATGATCTTATCCTTATAAATTAATTCTTCAAAACATATTATCTCATGGCCTTCGTATAAGCTGGAATCAAAAGTAAATATCATTTCCTGCTCCAACTTATCACCTGCTATAAACTTAAGTTCACTCTCGATCAGCTTATCATCATTTGTAAGCTCTGTATTTAAAGTCTTATCAAAGAGATAACCATGAAGCAGGTATTCCTCTCCTTCTATAAGACCTTCTAAACTGACTGTATCACAGACCTTGGTTTTTCCTAATTCCAGCTGTTTCGTCTGACTTTTAAGTCCCAATGCTTTTGTTCCTATTTTAGGAACATACAGACTTTGATCCTTATCATTTAGATCAAGATGCAGCTTAACATCCACTCCCTTATAAAAAAGTGCCTCTGTAAATACGATCCTTCTTCCTTGCAGGATACTGCTGTCTACATAAACCGAAACTTCTTTTGTCTCATGGCTTCCGTTAGCTGTAAATTCTATTTCACAGCTTATTTCTTCCCCTTTTTTATCCAGAACCTTTTTACCTGCTTCTTTTCCATCTGAATAGACAAGCTCAGCTATCAGCTTATATTCATTTCCTGCCTTAAGACCTGTAAGTTCAATAGTATCCCTTACTTCCTCTTTATCACTCACTCCGCTTTGCTGACTTTCTGTGAAAGGATCGCTGGCTTTTGTCTTTATATCAGGACAATAAAGAGTTTGATCAATATCATTTATATCTTCATGGCATATTGGAAATGTTATTCTGCCGGCCTTTTCTTCTGTCCGAGTGTCATCATATTGCCTTGCAAGAGAATCATCTTCTGGTATCTCATCTCCTAAATATAACTTTTCAAAGATCACAACTCTCTTACCTGAAAGATTACTTGCATCAATGCCTTTAAATGTTACTGTGACCTCTCCATCCTTTTCATATTTAGAAGATTCATATTCTGGATCAGTTGTAAAACTTACCTTACTTTGTATCAGCTTACCGTCCTCATCCTTTAATTCACTTACATTTCCTTCCTCATCTACTGTCATAAGCCAGCCTGATACTGTATAACATTCCCCGGCCTTTAGATTTTTATAATAAATCTGGTCTATTATTTCCTGATCTTTTTTTGCAGCAAGAACATTGCCTTTAACTTGTGCCGTTTTAGCCCTTGTTTTCATCAAAGCAGAACTAACATTTACGATTTTATCTTCCTTAACATTTTGATCTTTTATTATATAATTCTTTTTTTCTTCTACTGTAAAAACTATCGGATCTTCTAACTGCTTTCCTTTGTTTGCTTCGCAACTTTCTTCTGTTAATGTATATGTCCCAGTATATAAAGCTCCATACGCTTCATCTTTTTCTATCTTTTTTCCTGCATTATCCATTTCAAACCATAGTAATGAGTTTTTCGATGAAAAAGAACCATTTTCATCAGTCAGGATTTCATGACTCTCACCAGTGTCATTGCACTTTATAGTAAATCTGACTTTATCCATAGGATTTCCGTCTTCGTCACATTTTGTAAATGAGAAGTCTCCTCTTATAGGTGATTCCTGAACCTTAATCTCTTCCTTATAGTTCTTTTCGCCTTTCCATAACAGGCCTCTTTGATCATTTCTAACTATCAGCTTCTTTTGCTTAAATTCATCATTCCCAATATAAAAACAGGAATTATCAAGTTCATATCCCTTTGGCGCCTTTATTTCCTCTATACTTAGCACCCCTAATGGCAGGATAGGTTTACTTCCATTTATCCGGTAAAAAGGATCTCCTGATACAAAACATTCTTCCCCAAGAAATGCAGTATAGTATCCAGCCAGATTAACAGTCTTTAACCTCCATGTTCTATCCGGCTTATACTTAATAAGTTCCTCTTCTGTATAATCCCTTGTGTTATCTATTCCATAGAACTTAACTTCAAATACAGCTCCCGAAAGATCAGCCTTTCCCTCAGTAACTGATTCTCCTGTAAGCTTATCCATCTTATAAATAAGCAGATTAGTCGGATCATATATTATCTCCTCTGTAGATACTACTGTAGGATATCGGCTTGGCTCAGCTTTTTCATTAGCCAGATGGCTTCCCACTACATCTGCCTGATATACTTTACTATCCAGTTTACAATTCTTACTCGCATTAGTTTCCTTGATAGA
>CAMKMR010000145.1 GCA_946413945.1 uncultured Lachnospiraceae bacterium
TTCGCTTCTTGCAGCAGCAGAAAAGCAGGGAAAGACAGTTGGTATGGAAGTTTCAGGTGCATGGTACTTATACGGATTCTTCGCAGGTGCTGGTCTTGAGATGAAACTTGGTGATGACGGAAAGAATATCTGTAACTGGAATTCGACAGACGGAAAGTATTCAGGTGCTGACGTAGCAAAGGCAGTAACAGAAATATGCAAGAATAAAGCTATGAAGAGCTGCGTAAACGAAGATGCTCAGGCATTTGCTCTTAACGGAGAGATGATCGCAGATGTAAATGGTACTTGGGCTACAAACGCTTTCGTTGAAGCATACGGTGATAACTATGCAGCTACAAAGCTTCCTACATTCACAGTAAATGGTGACCAGGTTCAGATGGGATCATTTGCAGGATATAAGTTCCTTGGTGTTAATTCATATTCAAAGAATCCAGGTTGGGCAATGCTCCTTGGTGAATTCATCACAAATGAAGCAAGCCAGACAAAGATCGCTATTGCAACAGGTGAAGGCCCATCAAATATAAAGGCAGCTTCATCAGAAGAAATCGCTTCAGCTCCAGCACTTGCAGCACTTGCAGCACAGTCTGAGTTCGCTGATCTTCAGAGAGTTGGCGATAACTATTGGGCACCAGCTGCAACACTTGGACAGACACTTGTTGAAGGCAGCTACACAGATGTACAGAAGTTACTTGATGATGCGGTAGCTGGTATTACACAGTAATGCTATTTAAATTTTCTCATTAATATTTATTTACCGGCAGGGAGTAATGCTTCCTGTCGGTAAGCTAATAACTTGTTGTTTTTATTTAAAAGGGGAAAAAGTATGCCTGTTGTATATGAAAGAAAAAAATTTATAGATTCATTTTTAAGAGGGGACATTTGGACAAAACTTTCGCTTCTTATTTTTGGAATAGGATATTTCGTCAGAGGACAGTACATAAAAGGCGTACTGCTCCAGTTGATACAGATTCTATTCTTCTTATTTACATTCGGATTTTCACTTAATTATATTGCAAAACTTGGAACTCTCGGTACAGTACAGAGAGAAGAGGTGTTTGATCCTAAAACCCTCACAAAAGTAGTAAATGAATACGACAATTCACTCCTTATTCTGCTTTGCGGAATAATAGGAATTCTTTTCTTGCTAGCTTATGTGCTTCTTGCCATCAGCAATGTAAAAGCAAATTTCGAACTCCAGCAGCTTAAGGAAGATAATAAACATATAAATTCTTTTAGGGAAGATATTAAGGAACTGTTTAATCATAAGTTCTATAAGACACTCCTTACATTACCAGGCCTTGGTATCATCCTTGTAAATGTAATCCCTATCATTTTCCTGATCTGTATTGCATTTACAAACTATGATGGAGACCATCAGCCACCTACATATCTTTTTACCTGGGTTGGCTTAAGTAACTTTAAAACATTATTTACAACTACATCCACAGTTACATTTGGATATGTGTTTGTAAGAATTCTTATCTGGACACTGGTTTGGGCTTTCTTTTCAACAGCGACGACCTTCTTTGGAGGAATAATTCTTGCTAAATTCATCAACGATAGGCGTACCAAACTTCCAAAATTCTGGAGATCATGTTTTGTTATAACAATAGCAATCCCTCAGTTTGTAACCTTACTTCTTGTAGGAAAGATGTTTGGTGATTATGGGATCATAAATGGTATCTGCAACAGGATAGGTCTTACAGAGTTCCTTCAGAGCATCGGTCTTGTAGGAAAAGGACTTAGCTATATTCCATTCCTTTCTAAGCCGGGCTGGGCCTTTGTTTCAGTAATACTGATAAACATCTGGGTCGGCGTACCATTTCAGATGATCCAGTCTACTGGTATTCTTATGAATATTCCAGCGGACCAGCTTGAAAGTGCAAGGATTGATGGGGCTTCAGAAAGACAGATATTCTGGAAGATCACAATGCCATATATCTTCTTTATCACAGGACCTAGCCTTATAGCTTCATTTATTGCAAATATTAATAACTTTAATGTTATCTATCTTTTAACAAGTGACTATGTAACTACAAATATGAACTACGCAAATTCAAATGCCAAGGAAGTGGATCTTCTTATTACATGGTTGTTTACACTGACAAACGATTACTCAAACTATAAGATGGCTTCAGTTATCGGTATCTGTGTATTTGTAATCTGCGCAGGACTTACTATATTTACTTTCTCACGTATGGTGGCAGGGGCAAAAGAGGAGGCGTATCAGTAATGATGAAAAAAGTTGTGAAACCAATACTTAGACATCTTGTTTTAGCATTTCTAGCCTTTATCTGGCTAGTGCCGATCGTATGGCTTTTTGTAACATCACTTTCAGGCTACAAGGGAATAAATACTATGCATTTTCTGCCAGAAGTATTTACGCTTGATAACTTTAAGCAGCTTTTCTTCAGACCTGATACAGTTGCAAATTTTCCGGCCTGGTTCAAAAACTCTCTTACTATAGGTGTGTTTACATGTGCCATTTCTACCTGCTTTGTACTTATGGTATCTTATGCCTTCAGTTGTATGAGATTCCGCGGTAGAAAAGAAATGATGAGTTTTTCGATCATATTAGGTATGTTCCCAAGTGTACTTTCAATGATAGCGATTTATTTCATCATGAAATTACTTGGACTTACAAACAGCCTTGTGGGACTTATCATCGTTTATTCAGCAGGTTCAGGATTGGGATTCCTTATCTGTAAAGGATTTTTCGATACAATTCCTTTATCTTTAAGAGAATCAGCAAAACTTGAAGGAGCATCTGAATATAAGATCTTTACCAGGATCGTCATTCCACTTTCAAAGCCTATCATAGTTTATACAGTAATAAATTCATTCCTTACTCCATGGATGGATTTCCTTATGGCCCGTCTTATGATCAGATCAAAGAATCCTGCAGACTGGACTGTATCTATGGGACTTTTTAATCTTGTTCAGAGAACACTTGTAGGAGATTATTTCTCAGTCTTTTGCGCAGGAGGAATAATCGTAGCATTACCGATCTCAATCCTATTTATGGTAATGCAGAGGTTTTATGTTGAAGGCATCACAGGCGGAGCAGTTAAAGGATAAATATGATAAAAGAAGCAGTATACCATATGCCTCTTTCAGAGTATGCATATGCTATTAATGAAAATGAGCTGGTGATTCGTATCAGAACAGCGAAAAATGACATTGATTCATGTTATGTGTTTTTTGGTGACAGGGTGGCCTATACAGAGCCAATCCCTGTTACAAAAGTAAGATTAGACAAATGTGCCTCAGACGATCTCTTTGATTTTTATGAGGCAAAGATTAATACAAGTTATACCAGGGTATGTTATTATTTCCTGATCAATGATAAGGAAAATAAAGAAAAATTATATTACTATTCAAGAGGTTTTTCAGAAAAAATGGAAGCCCACAGAACAGAGTATTTTCAGTTCCCTTATATCAGAAGAGAGGAAATAGTAAATGAACCTGACTGGGTGAAGGATGCAGTAATGTATCATATCTTTCCAGATAGTTTTGCTGATAGAAAAAGAGGAAAAAAGCTCTCTGGAAATTTAAGAGGAATAATAGAAAATATTGATTACCTTTATGAACTTGGTATTAATCTTATATATTTAAATCCAATATTTAAAGCAGATTCATATCATAAATACGATACTATCGATTATTTTGATATAGATCCGGACTTTGGAACTAAGGAAGACTTTAAGGAGCTGGTAGAAAAGCTTCATGAAAAGAATATGAAGATAATCCTTGATGGGGTATTCAACCATTCAGGACCAAACTTCTTTGCTTTTAAAGATGTTATGGAAAAGCAGGAAGAGTCTGGATATAAGGATTGGTTCTATAAACTTAACTTCCCTCTGGATTACTCGGATCCTCCAAATTATGAATGCTTTGCTTATGTAAAAGAAATGCCAAAGCTTAACACAAGTAATCCGGTTTTAAGAAAATATATCTGTGATGTTGGAAGATACTGGATCAGAGAATTTGATATCGATGGCTGGAGGCTTGATGTGGCAAATGAAGTTGACCACGATACATGGAGAGCTTTTAGAAAAGCCGTTAAGGAAGAAAAGAAAGATGCATTTCTTATAGCGGAAATCTGGGAAGATGCAGAAGTATGGCTTAGAGGTGATCAGTTCGATTCAGCAATGAATTACACCTTTACATATCTTTGCAGAGATTTTTTTGCAAAGAATATTATCAGTGCCAGGGAATTTGACCAGATGATCCAGAAATCCCTTATGAGATATCCATTTCCAGTGTCTCTTGCTCAGATGAATTTCCTTGATTCTCATGATGTACCTAGATTCTTATATTATTGTGACGGTGATAGAAGAAAACTGGAGCTAGCTACATTTTACCTAATTATGGCACCAGGCGTCCCATCGATTTTTTATGGCGACGAAGCTTTTATTAATGGAAGTACAGAAACAGAATATAGAGCTGATATGCCTTGGGACTGCCTTAAAGGGGAAGATGAGACAAAGTTCGCTGAAAAGATAAGAAACTGGATAAATCTAAGAAAGAAACACCCTGCTTTAAGATATGGTGATTATAAATGTGTAGAGACCAGTGACGATGGAATTTACATATTTAAAAGAGAATGCGATGAGGAAAAAGTTATCTGTATCATCAATAATTCTGAAACTAAAAAGCTTGTTACTCTGCCGGATGGGATTGACAATAGGATGTGTAGCCCCCTAGTAATAGAACCATTCAGCGGAATGATAATAGACACTCCCGTTTAGCCTCGGGAGTGTTTTTTTAATCTTATTGTTCTTGTTTTTTCTTTATTCTTGTTTATCTTCATTATTTTTTTGTTCATAATTATTTCAAAAATAATAATAGGTCGTCATTGAGAGCTTTGTAAAAAAAATGGTATAATCATAGTTAGTTATGGGGTTTTAATGGGAATTATATGAAGATTACTGTTTGGTGTAGATACTTGACTTGTGCTTGTAGTAATTTGTAAAGAAATTAAAAAGTTTTTGGATTATTAATAAGAGTTATTTGAAAAAAGTTTTCGGACTATTAAGATTTATTTTAAAAGAGTATGGAGGAGATATATGCCAGATAAAAATGGGGTGAAAGAGATTTGGATGCAGCAGTTAGAAGACCTTTTTCAAGCGTTCTCTCTTATTGCTACAGATTCATATGTGTTTTTATCAGATATGGAGCATGACTATTCTATCTGGTCCAGGAATGCTGTAGATACATTTGACCTACCTGGAACTCATATGATAAATG
>CAMKMR010000146.1 GCA_946413945.1 uncultured Lachnospiraceae bacterium
AATGTGTCGGAAAGAAGTGTTACTATTGCTCCCCCAAGGAAGCATCCAAAAATAAGCACTCCCGGTTTGCCTGTCTTAAAGGCACGTCTCATCAAATGTGGCACCGCTATCCCTACAAATGACACCGGCCCTGCAAATGCTGTTACCACTGCCGCAAGTAAACTTGATAATATGATAAGTGCGATCTTAAGCCCCCTTATATTTACGCCAAGGGAAGCAGCATATCTTTCTCCTAATCTATAGGCATTTATTGGCTTAATATAAAAAACTGTTATAGCCAAACATATGAATACGATTATAAGTATCAGCCTGTCATTTTCCCAGGAAACACCTGAAAATGATCCCTGAGACCAGTTGTGAAGATTAACTATATTGGTATCATTTGCAAATGTTACTAATATCTCTGTTACTGCTGAACAGATATAACCTATCATGATCCCGCAGACTACAAGAATAGACATAGACCTTATCCTGAAAGATATAAGAAGCACAATCCCCATGGAGATAATAGCCCCAAGGAATGCAGCTCCTATAAGCATCCAGGAATTAAGTATTATTCCCTTTTTTAAACTAAATATCATAGTTATTGCTACAAGAAGCTTTGCTCCGGAGGAAACTCCCAAAACATAAGGTCCTGCAATAGGATTTAAGAAGAATGTCTGAAGCAGATATCCTGCCACAGAAAGCGCTCCTCCAAGAATTATCGCGGCGATGACTCTTGGTATCCTTATCTGCCATATGATACTATAAAGCACTTCATTTTCCTTATTTCCTGCTAATATGCTAAGGCATTCTTTAAAGTCAGAAGATACACTTCCTGCTTTAATAGAAAAAAATGTTATTAAGATCAGTCCCAGAAAAAGTGTGCTAAAAACTACTATATTTCTCTTCATATAAGTTTTTCCCTAATTAAGCTTCTTTAAAAATGTAAGTTCACTGCCATTTTCATATAGTACCTTAGAAAGATCCTCTATAAATTCTCCAGTCATGCTGGACTGCTGGAAAAAGTCAGCAGTTGTGGTATAAACCCTGCCATTCTTTACAGCCTTAAAATCCTTAAATAAGGCATTCTTTTTTATCAAGTCATTAATATCCTTTAATTCCCCTTCAATCGTGCCATTATAAATAAGCACATCCGCATCCTTTGCCGTGGCATAGAACTCTTCCATCTGAATATTCATTGTGGATTTTCTATCCCCATTATCTATGTCAGGAAGATATTTGCCGCCTGCGATCTCAATATCTTTTGCAATATAGTCACTGCTGTTTCTTATATTTACAGCTCCATTCTGATTAATAGCAAAGAAGGCACAACTTACGTCTCCCTTCTTTGATACTTTTTTTATACGATCTATCTCTTCTTCAAAATATTTATCTGCCTTGTCTTCTTTTCCATATAAGATACCGTATAATTTTATCCATTCAAGCCTTCCCTCAGGGCTGTCCTCATAGCTTGATCTTTCAACTATAACAGATATCCCAAGACTTCTTAATTTCTCCAGTACTTCCGGCGTATGCATTATCATCATGTTTTCGATTACTAAATTACATTTTTCACTTAAGATAAGTTCGTAATCCGGTGCACTGTATTTTCCTGCATATAAAATGTTACCACTATCCATCAGTTTTTTTGCATCCGGAAGATACCAGTCACTACTCTTTGTACCTGACAATCTGATATTATCAGATGCCTCGATGCATAATATAAGATCCATAACGGAAGTTGATACAAGATAAGTTTTATCCATATCCTTCCTTAAGATATATACATCCTCTATTTCATTTATCTTTTCCTCTAATTTCTTATCAAGCTGCTTATCCTTTGGAAGCAGTAAATAAACACCAATATCATTTATATAAATAAGATAAATATCATCTTCATAGCTTTCTATTTCAATTTCTTTAGCATATTTTATAATGCTTTTATCCTGTTTTTTTATTCCATTTTCTGAAAGAAGATTTTTACATTCTTCATATTTTTCTTTTATCTTTGATGATTTTTCCTGAGTAGTATCACCATTTTTGCCACTCTCAGCTTCTTTACCGTTTTCAGTATTATCCCTTTGTTCTAATTCTGCCTCATTTTTACTATAAATCTTTATAGTATATTCAATCTCATGAGCTTTACTCATTGCTGTAGTATCAGCAATAAGCGGGATTTCCTTATCTAATTCCACAGGGATGGTAAAACTGCTTTTTTCTCCCGGGGCAGACTCATTTAAATATTTCTCATTATTTAATATTACATAATCATAATTTGAACTGCTCCAGATAATATTTGCATAATACTTTCCATCGTTAAATGTTATCTTTACAGGTGACTCTATACTTGCCTTGCCTGTTCCACCGGACAGCTCAATTGTGAGCCACTGTTCTTTTTCTTCATCTGTAGCATTCTCTTCTTTACTATCAGTAACGCTGATTGCTCCATTACTTTCTCTTTTATTTCCATCGCAGCCACTGATCATTAATAAAAAAAAGACAAAAAGGAGGCATAAAGATACAGCCTTTCTTATTTTTTTAAATCGAGTCATATCTTTAAACCTCCGTTTTTTAATATCTTTTTAAATTGCAGAAAGCCCGCGACATATGCCGTGGGCTAATAAATTACTGTACTTTAACTGGATCTGTAACCTTTACCTTATGATCATACCATTTTCCCTTTGCACCGATAAGTGCAAGGTCAAATTCCTCACCGATAGCTGGAACTGTAATATCAAATGCATTTGCTTCTTCTGTAGTTCCATCGCTATATTCAACAGTTTCTTTTGTTGGCTGATAAAGCTCTGCTCCATCCTTTGCAGCATCTTCTGCTGAACCAGGATAAAGGTTAACGATCTTATCTGATGTAAGAACAATATGCATTGTCATTACACCATCTTTAACTGTAAGCTTACCCTTGTTATCATAAGCTTCATTGATATGAAACATTGAGCTGTCTGTTGTAAATACAGCTTCATATTCACCATCTTCTAATTTAGCTTCTGATGCTGAAGCAGAAGATCCTAAAGCTTCAATTGCTGCTTTTGTATGAGCTACATAGATATCTTCAATAGCTTCAATTCTACCAAGACCTGAAATCTGTGTATCAACTGAGTCAAAAGCCTTTGCAGCTATGAACATTGACTTCCATGAATCTTCATCATCACCAGCCATATCATTGTTTGCATGATCACCAGCAACTACCATGAGTGGACGAAGAACTACCTTCTTATATCCTGCAGCCTTTACAGCTTCAATAACCTTGCTGCATTCTGTTTCTTCAGGCTCACCTTCAACTGTTCCGATAAATACATTCTTATATCCAAGTGTATTCATCTGTGTCTGCATCTGGCTATATGTGATCTTTGCTGTATGACTTGTACCATGTCCCATTAATACAAATGCAACACTATCCTTATCAGCAGCTTCAATTGAATCAAAACCAGCTTCCTTAACAGCTGCAGCTACAACTTCCTTAGCTACATTTTCCTTATCTTCATTGATAACTGTAGCATCACTTCCTACTTCACCAAGAAGTGGCTCTGCAACCTTAACTGACTCAAACTTATCTTTATATGAATCAAGAGCTGCTACAAGTTCATCATATTCTGCACCGTGCATAAGGTGAGTTGGCTGAATAATGAGGTTCTTAACGCCGCTCTTAACTGCTCTGTCAAGAGCCTGATCAACGTTATCTATTTTTTCATTATCACGGGCATATACATGATTAATGATGATCTGTGCTGTAAATGCACGTCTTACAGACCAATCAGGATTTGCAGCCTGGATCTTCTTTTCGATTCCACCAATATCTGTAGCACGACTATCATTGAATGAAGTACCGAAACTTACAACAAGGATTTCATTTTCGCCAATGTCATCCATATTTAATGGATCATCCTTTGCAGCATCTCCTGTATCTCTTCCAAAATAGTCAGGATCTGCAAACTCGCCTTCAACCATTTCCTTTTCTTCATCAGTAAGAGCATCCCAGGCAGCCTTTGCCTTTTCACACTTTGTATATGTATCTGGAGTAAATTCCTGAACATAGATAGCGTCAATAAGGGAAGCAACTTCTGCTGCTTTTTCCTCACTGCTCTTTGCATCAGACTGTGTAGTAGCTTCTGTTGCTACAGTTGTTGTTGCCTCAGTCTTATTCTCTGTCTTACCGCAAGCAGCAAGAGAAAGAGCCATAAGAGAAGCAAGAGTAACGGTTAATAATTTCTTTCTCATTTTAGTTTCCTCCTAAATAAAAAAACTCTGACAAAAGTCAGAGTTGATTGCACATAAAAAAAATGTATATTCGCTAAAAAGACGAAACACAATTAACGTACAGTCAATTCCTCGTGACTTTAATGTACCAACATAAGGCAGGTCTCCTGACTCAAAGATCATAATCCCTATATATGGCCTTCCCAAAAAATAATCCAGTGACACTAACTATATAAGGACTCCCTAAACACAGTGACGAGATCGTACAGGACTTTAACCTGTTTCCCTTTTAACTCTTAGATAGCATTTAAATATTCACCCTATAGTAAATAGTATGAAGTTTAGATCAATCCAAAAGCACCTTATGTCCAATATTTAATTGTTTTATAATATCTCTCAATACTATAAACGGCATATTATAAAAAAACCGTTTTGTATCATATCACAGAATCTTTTAATATTCCATATATTTTTTTCATATCCAAAGACTCTCTTAAAGTATCAGCTAAAACGTCATATTGCTCTTCTTTAAAGGCTTTATCATCAATAACATTGAGATTATTTATAAAATCCTTATATTCTGTATCTTTAAGTCTTCCACACTTATTCTTATGTGCCGCAAGGGCTTTTATAAAACCAAGAGCCATATTCTTCTCATCGAATATACCATGAATATATGAACCATATATGTTTTTAGTATAAGAACCATCTAAAAATGTTTCCTTATGATCTTTACTATCACTACTTTCTATTTCACTTATTTTATCGAGAAAAGAAACATTTCCTTTCGTTATTCCCATATGGATCTCATAACCGGAAACATCTAGATTTGATAAGATATCAAGTTCTCCACTTATCTCGGCTATTTTCCCCTTCACCCTTCTTCTTATCTTTTCTTTAGAAAGAACAGTTTCCACATCCAGAAGGCCTAAAGCATCTATCTCTCCTCCGGCCTCAACATTATATGGATCTTTGATCTTCTTTCCTAAAAGCTGATATCCGCCGCAGATACCAAATATGATATTTCCATTTTTTTCATATTCCTTTAT
>CAMKMR010000147.1 GCA_946413945.1 uncultured Lachnospiraceae bacterium
CCCACTTCGGCAGGAGCCTCCTGCGGAAAAACTGTGATGATGAGATTGATCAGACAGATATAAGGTATTTAGTGATGATGAGATTAATCAGACTGATATAAGGTATTCAATGATTTATAAGGGCAGATAAGGAAAGGAGCTAGTTATGGCAGTTGTTTTAGATGTTAAGGATTTATGCAAAACATATGTATTAGATAAAAGACAGAATAATGTACTTAAAAATGTGTCATTTAAAGTGGAAGAAGGGGAAATGGTTGCGATTATGGGACCTTCAGCTTCAGGAAAATCAACACTTCTTTACAGTGTGTCCGGTATGGACAGCGCCACCAGCGGCAGAGTTTTATTTGGAGATAAAGATATCACAAAGATGAAGAAAAATGAACTGGCGGATGTAAGATTAGATGAGATGGGTTTTATTTTCCAGCAGATGTTTATGATGAAAAATCTTACGATCCTTGATAATATCCTTCTTCCAGGACTTCAGAGTAAGAAGCTTAAAAGAAGCAGGAAAGAAGTGACAGAGTTCGGGGAAGAACTTATGAGAAAACTGGGAATTATAGAAGTGGCAGATCATGATATAAACGAAGTATCCGGTGGACAGCTGCAGCGGGCCTGCATTTGCAGAAGCATGATAAATAAGCCACGACTTCTTTTTGCGGATGAGCCTACCGGAGCCCTGAACCGTACTTCATCAAATGAAGTTATGGATGAGCTGATAAAGATCAATAAAGAAGGCACTACTATAATGATGGTAACCCACGATGCGAAGGTTGCTGCTAAATGTTCGAGAGTGCTTTACATCGTTGATGGAAATATCAAGGGGGAGTTTTACAACAGCAAGGAAAAGACTGAGAAAGAGAGAGAAAGACTTCTTAATGACTGGCTGATGGATCTGGGCTGGTAGAAAAGACTATAAATCACGGGGAAAAGTAGACTGAAGGTCCCGGGACCTAATAGGTAAATCCTATAGGTGGCCATAACAATTTGAGATTATTATTTTCGTTCTTCTTTATGTTACTATCAAAAAGTAATAGAAACTTTTGTGGCACTTAGTGTCGGATAAATGAATATAAGAAGGACAAGGTATATGGAACTTAGTATTGAAACAAAGTGTATATACGGAAATAATCAGGGGGAGACAGTTGATACTACAGGTTCGATTGTGTTCCCTATATACCAGACAGCAACCTACGCGCATCCGGAAGTAGGTAAAAGCACTGGTTATGATTATTCCCGTTTACAGAATCCAACAAGAGAGAAACTTGAAAATGTAGTAGCTTCACTGGAAAAGGGAAAGGATGCACTGGCTTTTTCCAGTGGAATGGCAGCGATTACTGCCTTAATGGAGATCTTTGAGCCGGGAGACCATATTATAACGGACTCCGATCTTTACGGCGGAAGCATACGTCTTTTTAACAGTATAAATAAGAAAAATGGAATCAACTTCTCCAGAGTAAATTGTTCCAAAGATGACGTAGAAGCTTTTATAAACCCAGATACAAAAGCAATATATATTGAAACACCGACAAATCCTATGATGAATGTGGTGGATATAAGAAAAATGGCGGATATAGCCAAAAGGCACGATGTGCTTCTTATTGTTGATAATACTTTCCTTTCACCATATTTCCAGAATCCATTGGAATTAGGGGCAGATATAGTTGTCCACAGTGGAACAAAATTCCTTGGAGGTCATAATGATACTTTAGCTGGCTTTATTATCACCAGTAGAGATGATCTGTCAGAAAAACTAAGATTTATAATAAAAACTGTGGGTTCAGGACTGGCACCATTTGACAGCTGGCTTATATTAAGGGGAATCAAGACTCTGCCTATCAGAATGGAAAGGGCCGAGGAAAATGCCAAGGCTATAGTTCAGTTCCTTTTAAATGAACCTAAGGTTAAGAAGGTATACTACCCTGGAATAGAGGGAACAGAAGGCTATGAAATAAGTAAAAAGCAGTCCAGAGGCTTTGGTTCAATGCTGACCTTTGAATTAGAAAGTCCTGAACTGGCAAGACACATTTTAAAATATACAAAGCTTATACCTTTTGCAGAAAGTTTAGGAGGAGTTGAAACCCTGCTTACTTATCCATTTACCCAGACTCATGCGGATGTGCCGGAGGAAATAAGGATAGCAAATGGAATCACGGAAAGTGTTCTTAGAATGTCTACAGGAATTGAGGCAAAGGAAGATCTGATAAGAGATCTTAAAGAAGCAATAGATTCATATGATGGTTACAAAGGACAGTATATATAAAGCTGCAACATGGTTAATAGGCGTAGTAACGGGATAGGATCAAGAGAAAATAAAGGTTGGAATAGTATATGGCAGAGAGAAATTTGAATTTTGATGAATTGATAAACAGAAAAGACACGGACTGTTTAAAATATGACTTCGCTCTCCGAAGAGGACTTCCGGAGGATGTGCTCCCGCTCTGGGTAGCGGATATGGATTTTAAGACTTCATCATATATTGAAGATGCACTTAAGGAAAGGGTTGAACACGGGATATTCGGATACAGTGAATCAAGAGACAGATACTTTAATGCCCTTGCTTTATGGATGAAGAGACATCATGAATGGGAGATAGAAAGAAACTGGCTTATTAAAACTCCGGGGGTTGTCTTTGCTCTTGCTATGGCGGTTAAAGCCTATACTAAGGAAAATGATGCTGTTCTTATACAACAGCCGGTTTATTATCCTTTCTCTGAAGTTATAGAGGATAACAAAAGAAGGATTGTAAGTAATGATCTTATATTGGGAGATGATGAAAGATACCATATAGATTTTGATGATTTTGAGAAAAAGATAATTGAAAATGATATTCATCTTTTCCTTCTTTGTAATCCCCACAATCCATCCGGACGTGTATTTACAAAGGAAGAACTGGAGAAAATAGGTAACATATGTTTAAAACATGGAGTGATCGTTGTAAGTGATGAGATCCATAATGATTTTGACTTTTATGCAAAGCATACGGTATTTGCAAATATAAAGAAAGAATTTGCGGATATTTCAATAACCTGTACTTCTGCCAGTAAGACCTTCAATTTAGCCAGTGTCCTTATCTCTAATATTATAATACCGGATCAGAAATTAAGAAGGATATTCAGGCAGGAAGTAAATGCAGCCGGGATAAGTCAGCTTTCGGTCCTTGGTCTTGTGGCGACAGAAGCGGCATATACCCATGGTGATGAGTGGTATTATGCTATGAAGGATTATGTGAAAGCAAATATTGAATTTGTGAGGGAATATGTTGAAAAGAATCTTCCGGGAGTTAAGATGATAAAAGGAGAAGGAACCTACCTTGTCTGGCTGGATTTCAGAGGAACCGGAATTGATGCAGATGAGCTGGATAGAAGGATCATTTATGAGGCAAAGTTATGGCTGGATAGTGGGAAAATATTTGGTAAGACCGGAGAGGGTTTCCAAAGGATAAATGTTGCGGCCCCAAGAAGTATAATAGAAGAATGCTTAAAACGACTTAAAAATATATTATGTCATTAGGATTTAAAAGATGCTCCGGTATGGTAACTGCCGGGGCTCATTTTTTTAAGAAAGGTGATTTATGTTATAGGCAAAAGTTATCACTCATAAGAGATTATATGGATTATACATAACGTAAGGCAGATGTTAGAATTAGAAACCGTAAAGGATATAAAACTTATTAATTACTGAGAGGTGATAACTGTGAATCAGATTTTATGTTTTGGAGATTCCAATACCTGGGGATATGATCCCGTAAGTAAACAGAGATTTTCAGCAGGGATCAGGTGGACAGGAAGGCTTAGATACAGGCTGTTAGAAAAAAATATTAAAGTACTTGAAGATGGACTTTGTGGAAGAACAACAGTCTATGAAGATGAAACGAGACCTGGTCGAAAAGGGATAGACAGTATCAGGGCAGTTTTTGATAAGAAAAATGAGATAGATGCAGTGGTCATCATGTTAGGAACAAATGACTGTAAGACTTTTAACAAAAGCAGTGCGATCAGTATTGCAAATGGAATGGATGATTGTCTTGATATAGTTTTAGAACATGTAGCTGCAAAAAATGTATTATTACTGTCTCCGATTCATCTGGGAGAAAATGTATGGCATGAAGAATATGACACTGAATTTTGTAAAGGTTCAGTAGAAGTATCTAAGGGACTTAAAAAGGAATACGAGAAGATTGCAAAAAAGCGTGGAGTGTATTTCCTTTCAGCATCAGATTATGTTGTTCCAAGCAGAGAGGATCAGGAACATTTAAATGAATTTGGACATAGAGTGCTGGCTGATGTTATTTATAATAAAATTATACAGATGAACTCAAATTGTGCATAGGTTTTTGTAGGTTTTATGGACCGGAATGATTATTACTGACTGGAGAAACCAGAGGGAATAGTAAACCCTCTGGTTTTTTTATTATTTTTATTATTTTTATAGGGAGGATTAAAAAAAATGAGAAAAAAGAGAAGACTGAGTTGTTTGTTGCTTGCGGGCTGTATGGTGCTTGGTTCTTTCACGGCATGTGGAAAGAAGGAGGAAAAGGCTGCTGGTGACAGACCTGACATAATAATCGGTACAGCAAATGGTTCTCTTTGTCTTGCACCACTTCATGTCGCAATCGACAATGGCTATTTTGAAGAAGAATTTAAAGCGGCCGGGATCAGCTGGAGAGTAGAAGAGATAGACATGGGAAATATCAGTGATCTTGTTGCTTCAAATAAAATAGATGCATCCACACAGCTGGCGGGTTCTATGATCCCTCAGATTGATAACGGTCTTGAGATAACGTTTACAGCAGGCATGCATACAGGATGTACAAAAATCTATACTAAACAGGATTCACCAATAAATTCGGTGGCAGATCTTAAAGGAAAAAAGATAGGAGTTCCTTCTTTAGGAGATTCTTCTGTTGTTGCTTTAAAGAGAGCTTTATTTGACGAAGGTGTTGGAGTTACAACAGATAACCTTGAAGTAGAGTGGGTAGTATACGGACTTACAGATCTTCCGCTTGCCCTTGAAAATGGAGCTGTGGATGTAGTTGCCTTACATGATCCGGTAGCATATAACGCAGAGACGGAATATAACTTTAAAAAGATCTTAGATCTTAGTACTGATTCAAAATTTGCCGGGGAATACTGCTGTATGTCATTTGTAACTTCAAGACTTGCAAAGGAAAATCCAAAAGCTGCAGCAGCTTACACAAGAGCTATCTTAAAGGCATCAGCTTTTGTTCAGGCAAATC
>CAMKMR010000148.1 GCA_946413945.1 uncultured Lachnospiraceae bacterium
TTCGTGAAAGGAAGGAAAAAGAGTAGTGGGAAGCTCGGTAGTTATTAGGATCATTTGTTTAGTTGTTGGTTACTGTTTTGGCCTTATAGAAACAGGCGTTATCTATGGGAAGGCTAAAGGTGTTGATATAAGAAAGTATGGCAGCGGTAATACAGGTACTACAAATGCTTTGAGAGTTCTTGGGGCTAAGGCCGGTCTTATAGTGCTTTTAGGAGATTTCCTTAAATCATTTCTGCCTTGTTTTGTTGTAACACTTATATTTAAGCATATGGATGTTTATTGTGATATCTATCAGCTTTTTGTACTTTATGCAGGCCTTGGAGCAGTGCTTGGACATAATTTCCCATTTTATCTTGGCTTCAAGGGTGGAAAGGGTGTTGCTACAACGGCCGGTACAATAGTAGGTTTACTTGAAGGCTGGATAATACTGATACTTCTTATCTTATTTGTTGCAGTTGTTGCATTAACAAGATATGTATCACTTGGTTCTATACTTCTTATGATCGAGCTTACAATACTTTATATAATCTTTGCATTTAAGGGCTGGCTTTGTTTTGGAGCTGCCGTAAGTCCATTTGTACATGAAGCTATGATAGAAAGTATCATACTGATAATAATCTTTGCGTCTATCTGCATTATAAGACACAGGGAAAATATCAAGAGACTCCTTAAACATGAGGAAAGAAAACTTAGTTTCCATAAGAAGGGAGAATTAAAATAATGAATATTACAATACTTGGTGCTGGTAGCTGGGGAACAGCTATAGCAAAATTACTTTCATTAAATGAACATAAAGTTACTGTCTGGTCTATAGATCCACAGGAAGTAGCTATGCTTAATGAGTACTGCGAACAGAAAGTTAAGCTTCCTGGAGTAATCCTTCCTGGTACAGTCAGCTTTACAAATGATGCTGAGTCGGCTCTTAGCGATGCTGAGTTAGTCGTAATGGCAGTCCCATCGCCATTTGTAAGATCGACAGCAAAGTCAGTTTCTAAATTCATAAAAGAAGATCAGATAATTGTAAGTGTTTCTAAGGGTATTGAAGAGAGCACACTTATGAGATTATCTGAAGTTATAAAAGATGAAATCCCACAGTGCAAGATTGCAGCTTTAAGCGGACCTAGCCATGCTGAAGAAGTAGGTAAAATGGTACCAACAGCTGTAGTTGTTGGCTGTGAGAGTAAAGAGATCGCTGTTAAGATCCAGGATGCATTTATGGCAGATTTCTTCAGAGTATATATCAGCCCTGATATTATGGGAATCGAACTTGGTGGTTCTCTTAAAAATGTCATTGCCCTTGCAGCGGGTATTGCTGATGGACTTGGTTGTGGTGATAATACTAAGGCAGCTCTTATCACAAGAGGTATTGTAGAGATCACTGAACTTGGTACAGCTATGGGCGGACATAGAAGAACATTCAGTGGACTTTCTGGTATAGGAGATCTTATCGTTACATGTGCATCAAAACACAGCCGTAATTTAAGAGCAGGTACTCTTATTGGTAAGGGTATGAAATATCATGAAGCAATGGACGAAGTAAAGCAGATAGTAGAGGGCGTTTATTCTGCAAAGGCTGCCCTTCAACTTTCAAAGAAGTATGGTGTCAGCATGCCTATTGTTGAAGCAGTTAACAGAGTGCTTTTTGAAGATCTTCCAGCAAGAGAAGCATTAGAGCTTCTTCTCACAAGAGATAAGAAAGCAGAGATCACTGATCTTGAATGGAAGTAGAAAAAAACTGGATAGAAAAACTCGATAAATTAGAACGGGGATGGATATAATTTGAGTTCAGATAATAAATATGCAATGAAAGTCCTTTTTTCTACTTTCATTGTTTTTAGTGTTGCATTTTTTATATTTTATACTTTAAAGCTTGGTCATTCCAAGTCAAAAAATCCTAAAAAAAATGAATACTCAGTTATAGATAATAGAGAACAATATGAGCAGGAAATTCAGGATCTTGCTTGTGTTGAGGAAGAAGTCCGTAATCAGATTCTTTTAAATTATGGTATGAGTGGAGATGAATTATCAGATCGTTTTGGAACTGATAAGCCTATAGAATATGATCCCGACGAAAATACTGGCGAAGAAGGAAATAAGGAGTCTGTTACTGAAAAAACGGCTTCTTCTAATGAAACTTTGGCTGAAAATAAAACAGAAAAAGAGACCAAAACTAAAGAAGAACTATTAAATGAATTGTATAAAGATGATCCTGTTGATGATGGAACAAGTCTTCCTAGCCTTGCAACTATAAAGTTTAAAGATAGTTATGATATGTATCGCTATGAAAGAGATTATACAAAGGCTGACGATAATTATTTTGACAGATCTGTTTTTATCGGAGATTCAAGAACTGAAGGACTCTCTCTTTTTGGTGATCAGGCTAATATGAATGTATTTGCTTATAAAGGTCTTACTGTAGCTGACTTAGAGACAGAAAAAGTAGTAAATATAGATGGTACTATGATGACCGTTTATGAAGCTGTTGTTTCAACTGATTATGACAATTATTATATACAGTTCGGTATAAATGAGATTGGCTGGGCTTATGTGGATGTCTTTACTGATGATGTAAGCCGGCTTGTAGATCTTATATATGCTCATAAGCCGAATGCCATGGTATATATTTCAAGTGTTGCACCCGTTACAAAATCTGTATCGGATGCTGATAAGCAGGTTTTCAATATTAACAATATTAAAAAGTTTAATGATGCTTTGTTTAATATGTGCCACGATCGTGGAGATGTGATCTATCTTGATGAAGGAGCATCAGTAGCGACAGTTGATGGTTATTTACCAGAGGGGCATACAACAGATGGAAAGCATTATGATGCAGATCTTGCGAAGAGAATGCTTAGATATATCAGAACTCATAAATATAAAAGGAAAGCAGATTAATGGCTAAATCAGAATTAGACATTAAGTTGAATGATTTTGAAGGTCCTTTAGACCTTCTTCTTCATCTTATAGATAAAAATAAATTTAATATCTTTGATATTCCTATTGTAGAGATAACAGATCAGTATATGGCTTATATTGATTCCATGGAAACAGAAGATATGGATATCATGAGTGATTTCCTTGTAATGGCGGCTGAACTTATCGCTATTAAATCTAAAATGTTACTTCCTAAGGAAGAAGAGCATAAGGAAGAGGACGAGGAAGATCCTAGAGCTGAACTTGTTAAAGCTCTGCTCGAATATAAAGTATATAAATATGCTTCTTATGAATTAAAAGATATGGAGATAGACGCCTCTAAATCCTTTTACGGTCATGAGTCTATTCCAAAAGAAGTAAAAAATTACGAAGAACCTGTAGATCCTATGGATGTTGTAGGAGATGTCACTTTGGCAAAATTAAGCGAAGTATTTAAGACGCTTATGAGAAGAGAAACAGACAGGGTGGATCCGGTAAGAAGTAAGTTTGGTACCATTTCTAGAGATGAGATTAAGATAGAAGACAGGATGATAGAGATAAGAAATGATATCAAGGGCCTTAAAAGTATTAATTTTAAGACACTTCTTGGAAGACATCATGGAAAGATAAATATCATAGTATCATTTATGGCTGTACTTGAGCTTATGAAAACAGGCTTTATAACAGTAAGACAGGATGATATATTCGGCGATATTGTAATAGATTCACTTGAGTAGGTGTAAAATGAGAGAAGATAAAAATCAATATGCAGCAATAGAAGCTATCCTTTTTGCTGCCGGGGATACAGTTACATTGGAACAATTATCGAGTGCATTAGAACTTGATAAGGAAGAAGTAAAACAGCTTGTTTTTGAGCTGTCAAAAAAATATGAAGACGAAGACAGAGGTATCAGGATAGTTGACTTTGATAATGGAATGAGATATCAGCTTTGTACAAAAACTGATTATTATGAAGAGCTTATAAGGCTTGTGAATGTTCCTAAGTCACATTCGCTTACAGATGTTCTTTTGGAGACTCTTTCTATAGTGGCTTATAAACAGCCGGTTACAAGAGTTGAGATAGAAAAGATAAGAGGCGTATCATCCGCACATGCTGTAAATAAGCTGGTGGAGTATAATCTTATAACTGAAGTTGGAAGACTTGATGCGCCAGGTCATCCCATCCTTTTTGGAACAACAGATGATTTCCTTAGATGCTTTGGAATCTCATCTATGGATGATCTGCCTGATATAGATCCTCAGAAGATGGCAGACTTTAAGAAGGAAGCCGAAGAGGAAGCAGGAGTAGTTAGTGTGGAAGTATGATCAGATCAAGGTTTTAAAAAAGCAGGGCATGCATAGACTAATGATTGATCAAATGTGAAGTTTAGTAGGGAGTTTTATGGATATTATTCTTTATTCAGATGGGTCTGCAAGGGGAAATCCAAATGGACCGGGGGGATTTGGAACAAGACTGGAATACAGATCTCCGGATGGACAATTACATATAAGAGAATTCTCCCAGGGTTATAAGAAAACGACTAATAATCGGATGGAACTTTTGGGAGTTATAATAGGACTTGAAGCTTTGATAAAACCATGTAATGTCACGATCTATACAGATTCTCAGTATGTCTGCAAGGCCTTTAACGATAACTGGATCGAAGGCTGGATAAAAAAAGGAAGACTGTCAGGAAAAACAAATCCTGTAAAGAACAGACATTTATGGCAGAGACTGCTTAAAGCTATGGAAAAACATAATTGTACTTACGTTTGGATCAAAGGACATAATGGCAATCCTGGCAATGAGAGATGCGATGAACTGGCGACTGCAGCTGCTGATTCAGATAAGCTGCTAGAAGATACATTTGGAGATTAAATATGAACAGAGCAGAATTTAGAAATCTTGTCGATTCAGGCATTATCTGTCTTGATGGTGCCACAGGAACAAATCTTATGGAAAAGGGCCTCCCTCTTGGAGTCTGCCCTGAAAAATGGGTTCTTGAAAACCCGGAAATTCTTATCGATCTGCAGGCTAGATTTATAGAATCTGGTTCTAATATCATTTATGCATCAACATTTACATGTAACAGAATAAAATTAAAGGAATATCATCTTGAAGATAAGACAGTAGAGATGAATAAGGCTTTAGTAGCTATATCTAAAGAAGCGGTTAAAAGATGCAACTATAGAGGCTATGTAGCAGGTGACATGACTATGACCGGAAGGCAGCTTTATCCTATCGGGGATCTTATGTTTGAAGAATTAGTAGATGTCTATAAGGAACAGGCAAGTGCCCTTATTGAAGCTGGTGTAGACC
>CAMKMR010000149.1 GCA_946413945.1 uncultured Lachnospiraceae bacterium
TAACAAAAAGTATTCTGAACACTTCATCCAGCTTGTTATCATCTACGATTTTTTTGATATTATATGCCTTCTGCTGGTTGTTATCTCCATAACAAAGGATCTTATCAAAATATTTCCAAAGATCATAATGATCAAGAAACGCCTCTATATATCCACTCTGACAATTGCTGACAATGAAAAGATGATAATCAGCCTTAAGAATTTTAAATGTATCTTCCAGATCTGGATAAAGATTTGCTCCATGTTCTCTTAGATAATCATTTTCATGATCTCCACATTTTTTTAACAGCTCCATCCTCTTTTCCTTTTCCAGATCAGAAAAAAGAATATCTGCTATCTTATCCATAGGAAGTCCCATAACACTCTTTATTTCTTCTGTAGTTACTTCTCTATCCTTTGAAAGCTCTCTTTTAATAACTTCAGTCCAGCTTTTCGCAACGCCTTCGGCTGAATCCCAGAGAGTTCCATCCATATCAAAAATGATTCCACGTTTCATATAATAACCTCTTAAAGTCAGCTAAGACTTTTTTTTTGAGTGATTTTGTGATAATCTAATCGCATAATCCATTATATTTTACTATAGATAAGGAGAATTGTCACATGGAATTGTGGGATATATATGATGAGAACAAAAAAATTACAGGCCGTACAATGGAAAGAAACGACTGGCACATGAAGCCCGGCGATTTTCATCTTACAGTTCTAGGTGTAGTTCAGAATAAAGAAGGAAAATATCTTATAACACAGCGAGTAATGACAAAAGCATGGGCCCCAGGTCATTGGGAAATTTCCGGTGGTGGAGCAAAGGCCGGAGAATCCTCTTACGAAGCTGTTATCCGTGAAATAAAGGAAGAAACCGGTCTTGATGTTTCTAATGCTGACGGCGGTTTAGTCTTTACTTATAAAAGAGTAAATCCTGATGAGGGAGATAATTACTTTGCTGATGTCTATAAATTCATCCTTGATTTTGATGAAAAGGATGTAAATTTCCAAGAAAGAGAAATACTTGATTATAAGCTTGCTACAGCAAAAGAAATCAAAAAACTCGGGGAAGAAAAAATCTTCCTTCACTACGACAGTATAAAAAGAATTTTCGAAGACTAAAAATTTTTAAGGAGGGGTAATTAAAATGTTAAATATAGATATACGACAGATACTCGATAAGCTATACTTATATGCCTCCTCTATCCAGAATTGTTCAAACAGCGTATTTCCAGCTAATTCACCTATACCGCTTCATTTTATGGTAAAGGACGATCTTATTAATTTTTGCGCCTTTATCTTTACGAAAACTACTCCAGACGAAGAATTAGCGGAGATTCATTTCCTTAACACTCAGCTAGGAATAAGAATAACCCCGGAAAATTTCCAAAGGCTTAGAAATGACAGGATTGTAGGCAAATCTTTTGATAGCAAGGTACCGCCTTCACTTACTTATTTTGTAAAGAACGATATGCTTCCAATGGCAGAAAAAGTCGGTTATCAGATGTCTGTTTCCAGATATTATATAAATGCCTTTAATAATGTTGGCTGCGCCTTTCTTGCCTATAACGGTATAAATGAAACTGAAGCCGCCAAGCTTGCATCCTATATAACCATGATGTCAGATTATGTAAACCAGTATAATGTGGATAACGTCAACGGTTCTGGCAGTATTTATTCTCTGTCATCTGACTCTTCAAATAAAGATTCTGATACAACAAATAAATTTTCCGGAAATGTCTCTGTCAACTTTGGAAGCGGTATTAGCAGAGATTCCAGCTATAAGACCTCAGGCAGAAATCTGACTGTCGGTCACAGTATGACTGAAAAAAAAGGCATAACAGATGAAGATAAGCTTAATGAATATATGGATGAACTTAACAAAATGATAGGCCTTAGCTCTGTTAAAGAAGAGATTCTTAAACAGGTCAATCTTGTAAAGGTCTGTCAGGTAAGAAAAAAAATGGGCTTAAAAGTCCCTGAAGTCTCCTACCATCTTGTTTTCTCCGGAAACCCTGGAACCGGTAAAACTACCGTCGCCCGACTTCTCTCGAAGATCTACCAGGCACTAGGAGTTGTTTCAAAAGGTACATTTGTAGAAACAGACAGAAGCGGACTTGTTGCGGGCTATGTAGGCGGAACAGCAGAAAAAACCACAGATATAATTAATACTGCTATTGGCGGCGTACTCTTCATCGACGAAGCATATTCTCTGACAAATGTATCTACCTCTGAAGACTTTGGTCCTGAGGCCGTAGACACACTTTTAAAACGAATGGAAGATGACCGCGGCGACTTCATTGTAATAGCTGCCGGCTATACAGAGCCTATGGAGAAATTCGTTGATTCAAACCCCGGTCTTAAATCAAGATTCAGTAAATTCATAGAATTTCCTGATTATTCACCAGAAGAAATGTATATGATCTTTACTCACTTCTGCGATAAACACGATTTTGTTCTGAATAAAGAAGCAGAAACTTATGTTAAAGACTATCTCGATCGACTTTATATAAACAAAGAAAATGATGACAGCTTTGGTAATGCCCGAAGCGTCAGAAATTACTTTGAACGTTGTATAGAGCGTCAAGCTTCAAGAATAGTCTCTTCAACAAATCTTGATCAATACATACTTACAACCTTTAAACTTGAAGATGTAACTGAATAAACACCTAATATTTATAAGAAAGAATTACTGGCATTATATTTTTTGTCTAATCTGGCAATTTATATAATGCCAGCTTTGTATTATCATAGACGATGGTGTATAAGACATTCTCCAAAAAACAATAAAGGAGCTTAGCATGAATAATTCAGAAAACAAAATAGACCATAACAGACAAAAAAAGATTGCCGTCATTAATGATGTTACCGGTTTTGGAAGATGTTCTGTAGCAGTTCAGCTTCCTATCATTTCAAAGCTTCATATCCAGTGCTGCGCCGTTCCAACGGCAGTACTCAGCAACCAGACCGGTTTTAAAAGCTTTTTTATTGACGATTACACAAGACATTTTAAAGAATATACTGCGGAGTGGAAAAAGATCGGACTGCGATTTTCCGCTATCACTTCAGGTTTCCTCGGCTCTGCTGAACAGATCGATCTGATATCTGGATTTATAAGAGAATTCGACGAAGGTGCACCTATAATAATAATCGACCCGGTAATGGGCGATCATGGCCACCTCTATCCTCACTATACACCGGAAATGTCCCGCGCCATGAAGCGCCTTATTGGCCATGCTGAGATAATAACTCCAAATCTTACAGAAGCCTGCTTTTTAACAGATACCCCCTATCATGATGGTAAATGGCCAAAAAAAGAGATAAAGGCCATTATAGAAAAATTAACCCGTCTCGGTCCTGGAAAGATCGTAATAACCGGTATCACCCAAGGAGAATTCGTTGCCAACGCTGTCTACGACCCATCTTCTAGAGATGAGATCCTATACACAAGGCAAGCTAAAGTTGGAACTGAAAGAAATGGTACCGGCGACGTTTTCTCTGCTATCATCGCAGCAGATGCTGTAAACAACGTACCATTTATACAGTCAGTAAAACGTGCCTCCCGCTTTGTAAAGCTTTGCATTGAAAAGTCTATAGAAATGGGAATCCCAAATACAGACGGCGTTGCATTTGAAGAAGTAATCGATAAATTAAAACCGCTTTAAAAGATCAAAATGATCAATAGCCAAAATTCTCAGTACAATTAAAATGGTTAAAATCATATCAATAAATAACTGTAAAATATAAGAAAGGGAAAACTAGTTACTTCATAAGTTAACTTTAGTCATAGGTAATTTATATGGAAAAGAAAATTGAAAGAAAAGAAGAAATCCTCTATAAAGTTCATAACGGCCTCTATGTAAATCTCACTAATAAATGTCCTTGTGCCTGCACTTTCTGCTTAAGACAGACCATGGATAAAGTTGGAGAATCTGATTCTCTTTGGCTGGATCATGAACCTTCATTTGAAGAAGTAGTTGAAGCTTTAAAGAAAAAAAATATGTCTGAATTTAATGAAGTCGTATTCTGTGGTTTCGGCGAGCCAACAGAAGCTTTAGATACCCTTCTTAAAGTTGCAAGATTTATCAAAGATGAATATAAGAAAGCTATCAGGATCAATACTAACGGCCTTGGCAACTTAGTTAACGGCCGTAATATCTGTCCTGATTTTAAAGGTCTTATCGATTCCATTTCTATTTCCCTTAATACCCCTGATTCAGAGAAATACTTTGAGATCGTAAGACCTAAATTCGGTCCTGATTCATTTAATGCAATGCTTGACTTTGCAAAAGAAGCTGCAAAATATGTCCCATCAGTTACATTTACAACCGTTGCTACAACAATATCTCATGAAGATGAAGAAAAGTGCCAGAAGATCTGCGATGACCTTGGGGTTAACTATAGAATCCGCCCTTGGGAAGACTGATATATCTTTAAAATTAAGCAAAGCCCGTTGTCATTAGCTACAACGGGCTTTGTTTCTAAACTATTATTTGGGAATATATTAAAGCATACCAAGATTTACCGCTACACTTCTGGCATCCTCAATATCGCTAAGGGAACAGCAGGTATTCGTATTGCACATCCCTGCCTCATCATTATTATATAGTTTCATGGTAATTCCAATACAATCATAACCCTTACGCTACATTATTTTTAATTTATGTCACTGATTGCTGATTTTTTCTAAGTCCTCATAATAGAAGCGATATTCATCTCCTTCAAATTTTCTGTTCTTATAATTTTCTTTATCTTCCATATATTTCTTTTCATCATCACTTTTAAGATATATGACTATGTATTCATCCGTACATTTTATACTATAATTATCTTCTCTGGGTTTGTTCGAACCATAGCTACTTATTGAACTTTCGAAAACAATTAATTCCTTATTATTGTCCTTTATCTTAATGCTGACCTCTTTAATACTCTCATCATATAAATTAACTCCGTAGCAATCTCCTTCAACAGTATATTTCCCATTCTTAACCCTCTCTATAAACCAATTAGGTTTCCTTAGTTTTAAAGCAATGAAAAAAAATGTAATACCACCTATCAGTACAGCACAACAAAGCAATATTTTTTTTGACATCTCATTCACCATCCCTACTTGCATCATTACCAGAATGTATTTCTGAATTCACATAAGCTCTGTATACCCCGGTTACTTTTTTATCACAATCTAAAATACTCAGTTTTACATAA
>CAMKMR010000150.1 GCA_946413945.1 uncultured Lachnospiraceae bacterium
CGTTCAGAAAGGTTATATCATGATATATCTTGCTCCTCTCGAAGGACTCACAACTCTTGTATTTAGAAATGCCATTAATTCTATCTACGGAGGAATTGATAAATACTATACACCATTTCTTACTGTCACCCACCTTAAAGGTAAACATTTAAGAGAAGTAGATCCTGAAAATAATAAGGGAATGAACGTTGTTCCACAGATTTTAGGCAATCGCCCTGGTGAATTTATAAAGCTTGCTCAGGAATTAAAAAGATTAGGATATGCGGAAGTAAATCTTAATCTTGGATGTCCTTCCGGCACTGTAGTAAAAAAAGGCAGAGGTTCCGGCTTTCTTTCATTTCCGGAAGAATTAAGAAAATATCTGGATGAAATATTTGAAAAAACTGATATTAATATTTCTATAAAGACCAGGATTGGAATGAATTCTACTGAAGATCTTCCTAAGATTCTGGATGTATATAAGAATTTTCCAATTTCAGAACTTACAGTACACCCTCGTCTCGGAATCGATATGTACCGCGGCAGCACTAACCTTTGTGCCTTTAAAGAATGCTATGACATGGCAGTAAGCCATAATATCCCTCTTGTATATAATGGTGATATTGTGGATATAGACAGCTATCTAAGAATTAAGTCTGAGCTTAAAACTCTTGGAATTCCTGAAGATTACCTTGATAAAATGAATATAATGATAGGCCGCGGCCTTATCATGAACCCAGATCTTGGAAATATTCTTTCTTTAAATGATCTTAATAAGGATGAAGTTAAAGCGAAGACCGAAAAGATAGATAAAGCTAAATTAAAAGCCTTCCTTGCACAATTAGAAGAAGGCTATAGTGCTGATCTTTATGCTGATAAACAAAGAGTAATGAAATTTAAGGAATTATGGAATTTCATGGGTCCCGGATTAAAGATTGGAGATAAGAATCTTAAGATAATCCTTAAAGCTTCTTCTATGTCTGAATATAAAAATGCCGCAACTATGATAATTTCCCAGCTGTGATAAAAATAAGAAGTGAGGAAATTTCCGACAATGCATAATATGATAATTTCCCAACTAATAAGCTTAAAAAAATAAGAAGCGCCTTTCAAAACGCTTCTTATTTTTTATTTACCAGCCTTAGAGATTTCTTTCTCTCTTAATATCAAGTCTTTCCTTTGCAAGTGTGATGGCTGCGTTTATCATTACGCCAACAAATGAGATCAACAGAATTACTCCAATATCAACGATTCCAACCTTTGCAAGTTTAAGAAGCGAACGAAGTGGAGGAACAACAAGTACTAAGATCTGAAGTAATATTCCACCTAATGTGATGATATTGAGGATCTTATTATTCCAAGACTCTTTAGTAACAAAAGCCATATTTCCTTTTACTTTGCAGACATATGCCATAAGCATTTCATTTATAGCAAGAGAACTAAAGCAATATGTACGACAAAGCTTAAGAAGTTCTTTGTCGCTGTTTAATGTAGCTAAAATGTCACTGGTTCCATATTTACAGATTACCGGAAGCAGGAATGCAAGTAAGGCGATAAGACCGCTTATAACACCCTGGATCACAATATTTAAATAATCACTCTTATTTAATATACCAGCCTTAACATTTCTTGGCTTTTCATTCATTACGCTGTCTGATCCTACATCCATACCAAGAGCAAGTGATGGAGCTGTATCTGTAAGCAGATTTACCCATAAGATCTGGATGGTTGAAAGAGGTGATGAAAGACCTGCAAATATTGCTGACGCCATCAGTACTACTTCTCCAAAATTTGATCTAAGAAGATAAACAACTGACTTCTTAATGTTATTAAAGAGATTTCTTCCCTCCATAACAGCATTCTTAATAGTAATGAAATTATCGTCTACAAGTATCATTTCTGCTGCATCTTTTGCAACTTCAGTTCCTCCGATACCCATAGCAACACCGATATCAGCTGCCTTTAATGAAGGCGCATCATTTACACCGTCACCAGTCATAGAACAGATCTTACCATGTGACTGGAAAGCCTGTACGATCTGAACTTTATTTTCAGGAGATACTCTGGCAAATACACGGTAATTAAGAACATTCTTCTTAAACTCTTCCGGATCCATTGCATCAATTTCAGCACCAGAGATGCTCTGCGAAATGTCGGTCGCGATATTCAATTCCTTAGCAATGGCAAAGGCTGTTATCTTGTGGTCACCTGTGATCATGGCAACTTCAATTCCCGCATGGTGACACTCGTCAACAGTTTCCTTTACACCTTCCTTAGGAGGATCGATCATGGCTGCAAGACCAATGAAGATCATATCCTTCTCCTGTGGAGCCTTGTCCCCTTCTCTATATGAAAGAGCGAGCACACGTAGAGCTTTTGCACTCATATCATCAGCTGCTTTAGTTGCACGAAGCACATCTTCATTTGTGATCGGGCGCACTCCATTTTCATCCAGGATACGGTCGCATCTTACGATAACTGAATCAATAGCTCCCTTTGTATAAGAAATGTCTCTTACTTCCTTACCATCTTTTATATGTCCAAGGGTAGTCATCATCTTTCTGTCAGAGTCAAATGGAATCTCGTCGAAACGTGTTATCCTTGACATGATGTTGTCATAGCCTAACTTGTTATCCTTGGCATACTTTATGAAAGCTGTTTCTGTCGGATCGCCGATTTCTTCTCCTGTTTCCTCAGAATACTTCGCATCATTACATGCTAAGAATCCTTCTAAAAGTCTCTTAAAAACCTTATCATCCTTTGAAACTTCTTCTACTTTCTTTTCTTCTCCCAAAAAGAACCATCTTACAACTGTCATCTTATTCTGAGTAAGTGTACCTGTCTTATCAGAACATATGATATTTACAGCACCAAGTGTTTCTACAGCATGCAGCTGTTTTACAATAGCTTTACGCTTGCTCATTTTCTGAATTCCTGCAGAAAGCACTAAAGTAACTACGGTCGCAAGGCCTTCAGGTATTACCGCAACAGCAAATGCTATTGAGATCATTAAGGTTTCAATGACTGTTGTCTTATAAATAAATATCTGACAAACAAACATTAAGATACAGAGTACAACGCCTGCTATTCCAAGCACCATAGAAATGCTGTTAAGATTCTTCTGTAATGGTGTATCCTGCTTTGTAATCTTGTGAAGCATACTCTGGATCTTACCGATTTCTGTATCATCACCGATTTTTTCAACCACGCCTTCGCCACGGCCATATTCTATCAATGTAGACATATAAGCCTTATCCTTACGATCAGCAAGCGGCGTCTTATCATCACTCTTTTCATTGCAGTCTTTTTCAACAGCTACACTCTCACCTGTTAAGGCAGATTCATTTACCTTAAGAGAACTTGTCTGAGTAAGACTCAGATCTGCTGGAACAACTCGTCCTGCCTCTAAAATGACATAATCTCCCACTACAAGATCAGCAGCTGGTATCTCTTTTTCCTCTCCATCTCTTACAACTACTGCAGTAGATGCGTTGATCTGTCTTAAGGCATCTACTGATTTTTCTGCTGTGATCTCCTGTATAGTGCCAATGATAACATTTGCGAGAACAACAACAATGATGATGATTCCATCAACAAGTTCGCCTGTAAGAATAGAAATAACTGATGCTACTACAAGAAGCAGCAATAGTGGTGAAGCAAACTGTGCCAAAATTATAGAGAAAAGACTTTTTTTCTTTCCCTGTGTCAGCACATTTTTTCCATTCTTAGCCCTTTCTTCGGCTTCTTTACTGGTTAAACCTCTAGTTTCCATTTACTCTCTCCCTCATAAAAATTTAATTCAGCTTATATTTTACTCAATTAAGCTTCATCTTGCTTTGTCTGTTTTTTAGATCCATCCATTCAACTTCCCTCCCCAAAAAAACATAGGCTAATAGTATCATTTTTTCTTTCACAAGTCGAGTAAATTAAAAAGAACTATAAAGCTCCTTCTTAGTATCTATCGTTAAAAAAATCCCCTTTAGCTAAAAAACCTAACTAAAGGGGAAAAATATCATTTCAGTTTTTATTCGGGTAATTATTTACTAAACAATTCTTTACTAAACTATATATGAGTAATTTATTACTGAGCCTTCTTTATTGAAGAAACAACCTTTTCTAAAACCGGGAAATAATTCTTTTCTGTGTTGTCTGACTGCAAAAGTGAAACACATATCATTTTTTCTACATCTGTATCAATAATGATGAAAAAACGAGCATCTACATCATTTGACATATTATCAACATTGCATTTAGCATCGATACCGATTGTATAGTATCCAGCAACTTCTGTTTCAAATGCATTTGTAGCCTTTATACCACCGCCGCTTTCCATACCTGCAACAAGCTGTTCTTTTTCTTTCATTGCCTCTTCTTTTGTCAGACCTGCAGTATTCTGAACAGAAACATAAAGTGATGCTACTGCTTTACCTGTCTCTGAATAGTAGTAATAATATCCATCACTTGATGCCTCTTCGTTATAAACAAAATAGTCTGGAATCTGGAATGAAAGATTCTCATACTTTGCTTCTGTTGGATTTGTTAACTCAGAAACAGCTTCCTTGTCAAGTACAGGATCAACCGGACCTTCTGTAAATATAGATGTTGCATCAGCTTCTGTTGCATCAGCTTCTGTTGCATCCGCTGTTGTTACTTCTTCTGTTGTTGTAGCAGCTGTTGTCTTCTCATCACTGTTTTTTCCGCATGCTACAGCAGATAATGAAAGTGCTAATGCCATAGTAAGTACTAAAAATTTCTTTCTCATTTTTAAATTATACCTTTCTCTTAATTTGCCTTTAGAATTTTACATTAATAAATCTAAAAATTCAATTAGCAATATATGAAATAAAACTTATCTTTTCATATAAGAAAATGTAACTTTTGCAAAAGAAAAACCCTTCGTGCAAGCACGAAGGGCCATTCTTTTGTATTTATACCAAATCCGGATAATTACTCGATAACTGAAGCAACTCTTCCTGATCCTACTGTTCTACCACCTTCACGGATAGCGAATGTAAGACCCTGCTCCATAGCTACTGGATGGATGAGTTCGATTGTCATCTCAACGTTATCACCAGGCATGCACATCTCTGTTCCTTCTGGAAGAGTGATAACACCTGTTACGTCTGTTGTTCTGAAATAGAACTGTGGACGATAGTTGTTGAAGAATGGAGTATGACGTCCACCTTCATCCT
>CAMKMR010000151.1 GCA_946413945.1 uncultured Lachnospiraceae bacterium
TCTTTATGATAAAAGCTTTTATAATACCATCAAAAATGATGAGTTTACCTATGCATGTTGCTAAGATAGTTGAAAAAATCGGCATAGCTATAGCATCTTTTGTTATCTTGGTATTACTGGCATATTTAATAATAGTATATGTTAAATATTGGAATAAAACAAATAAAGACGAAAATTATATAAAGGAAAAAATGCAGGCATTTGATAAAACTGAAATGATTAAAAAATTAATTGTTAGTCTTGAAGATCTAAGTGAAGATGAATTAAATAGAATCATTAATAAAGATATAGAGGATTTTTGATAGTCTTTTTTGGAACGTAGGTGGACTTAGAGCCAAAGGAAGCTATTACTTAATGAAGTGTATATAATGGGAAAAACTGTAAATAAGTTAATTGAGATAGAATAATACAAATTTGACAATGAGTCATTTTGGGTTTACAATCATTAACTGTTTAAATTAAATAACAATGATATGCGGGAGCTTGTGTGCCAGGCTGAGAGGAAGTTAAGAACTTCGACCGGTAACCTGATTTGGATAATGCCAACGTAGGGATAATAAACTGAATTTTAAAGATCAGCTTGTTTTAATAATACGATTTTTATGGAGTATCCTTTTTGGGGTACTCTTTTTTTGCGTAGGCAACGAGCCGTGAGGCGAGAGGGCATTGCGAAGTTGAGCCATAAGGCGAGATGCACGAAGTTGATCCGCAAGTCGAGATATTGACTAAATAAGTTAACATAAAAATGGACCATAGCCCCCGGGACCTAGGTCCACATTTATGTTAACTAAAAAGGAGATAAGATGGCAGATAAAAAATTATATTTTATTACGGACAGTACGCTGTATGAGAGGGATGAATTCCTTCGAAGAGTTGAAGAGGCTTTAAAGGCCGGGGTGTCTTTGATACAGCTTCGTGAAAAGAATAAAACTACAAGAGAATATATAGAAATGGCGACAGCGGTGCATGATCTGACAAAAAAATATAATGTGCCTCTTATAATAGATGACCGTGTGGATGTAATGCTGGCGGTCGATGCAGAAGGTGTCCATCTTGGCGCAGAAGATATGCCCCTTGATATGGCAAGAAAGCTAATCGGTCCGGATAAAATCCTGGGTGCCACCACAAAAACTGTTGAAGCCGCTCGTGCCGCTTATGAAAATGGAGCTGATTATCTTGGGGTTGGAGCCATTTTCCCAACTACTACAAAGGTTAAGACTATCCTTACTTCGACAGATACGCTTTCAAAAATATGCAAAAATGTTCCTATCCCCGTTTTTTCTATAGGTGGTCTTAATCCTTCTAATTTAGATGTGTTAAATGGAATTGATATTGAAGGAGTCTGCGTGGTATCAGCTATCATGAAGGCTGATTCACCTTATAATGCCACATTAGAGATGCAGAGAGCAATCTCCCAGCTCAATTAATATTAAGCTTAACTAAATAAAAAATAAGATAGATTATTTTTAGAAAGGAGCTCATATGGTAAAAGTAAATGGCGAGTCATATGAAATGGATGGCAGATCGGTAGCATTTATGCTGGATAGTCTTAACTATGACAGGACAAAAATCGCAGTTGAACTTAACGAGGACATAGTTCCTAAGCAAACTTATGAAGAGACAATCTTAAAAAATGGCGACGTAGTTGAAGTAGTAAGTTTTGTGGGCGGCGGCTGATAAAGGAGATTTTTTTCATTAATCAGCAGCTTTTATATCCATAAATTTAGTATTTAGTGAGGGAATCATCATGAACAACATTCCATCAAAAGAAGAATTTTACGAGGCCCTTAGCGTAAGGCATGGCAAGGAAAATCAAGAAAAATTCCGGGCGGCGACGGTTGCAGTTTGTGGCCTTGGGGGCCTTGGTTCAAATATTTCCATCTGCCTTGCAAGAGCGGGTGTAGGAAAACTTATTTTAATTGACTTCGATAAGGTTGATATAACAAACATTCATAGACAGCAGTATAAGCTTGCCCAGATCGGGATGGATAAAACAAAGGCGTTAGCAGAAAACCTGAGAGATATAAATCCATTTATGGAAATAGAAACTCATCAAACAAGGATAAATGAATCTAACATCCAGGATCTTATCCAGGAGGCGGACATAGTCTGCGAGGCATTTGATAATGCTGCGAGCAAGGCTATGCTGGTTAATTATGTGCTGGAGAATTACCCTGATAAATATATTGTTTCCGGATCAGGCATGGCTGGATTTAAAAGCGCCAATATGATAAAGACAAAGAAATTATCAAAAAGGTTTTATCTTTGCGGCGACGGTGTCAGTGATGTAAACCTGGGAATCGGACTCATTTCCGCAAGAGTTATGGCATGTGCGGCTCACGAAGCCCATATGGTTCTAAGAATTCTCATGGGAGAGACGGATGTGTAAATTAGCACTGAGGAGCCTTAAGAAGTGGCGGATGTGTAAATAAAGAGCTACCCGCCATGCTAAAAGTTGTTCGTCATGCCATAAAAGTTTAATAACAGTCGGAATAAAAAAGAGGAAAATAATATGGTAGATAATAAAATGAATTTAGATAATGACAAGCTTGTGATCGGTGGCAGGGAGTTTAATTCCCGCTTTATCCTTGGGTCTGGCAAATATTCCATGAAGCTTATCGAAGCTGCTATAAAGGATGCCGGGGCCGAGATAATCACACTTGCGGTAAGACGTACAAATACAAAGGAAGAGGAAAATATCCTTGATTTCATCCCTGAAAATGTAACTCTTCTTCCTAATACAAGCGGCGCAAGAGATGCAAAGGAAGCTGTAAGAATCGCACGTTTGGCAAGGGAACTGGGCTGTGGTGATATGGTAAAGATTGAGATAATGAAAGATACTAAATATCTTCTGCCTGATAACTATGAGACTATCAAAGCTACTGAAATACTTGCAAAAGAAGGCTTTATCGTAATGCCTTATATGTATCCGGATCTAAACTGTGCAAGAGAACTTGTAAATGTTGGCGCAGCTTCAGTTATGCCTCTTGCTTCACCTATAGGTTCAAATAAGGGACTTGCAACAAAAGAATTCATACAGATTTTGATCGATGAGATAGATCTTCCTATTATTGTTGACGCAGGCATTGGAAAGCCTTCTCAGGCCTGTGAAGCAATGGAAATGGGTGCTGCCGCAGTTATGGCAAATACTGCTCTTGCTACAGCAGGTGATCTTATGCTTATGGCATCAGCTTTTAAGGATGCGATAAATGCAGGTCGTAAGGCTTATCTTTCAGGACTTGGCCGCGTACTCCAGAGAGGAGCAGCATCGTCAGATCCACTTACAGGATTTCTGAGATAGAGGTAGAAAGAATAAAGATATTCTCACACCGGAATCCTGATCTAGAACATAAAGAACAAGGAAAGCGGCGCACCGGAATCCTAGAGTTGAAGTAACATATTGTATGGATAAAAAGTAAGGAAAGCGGCACAGTATTCCTTATCCAGGAGGCAGATATGGAGAATCATTTTTTTGTAGATTCGGATGAATTATCCCCAAAGGCATTGGAGATTAAGCATAGAATAGAGACTGATCCAAAGGCTAGAACAAATCATATGGAATATCTTCCGGGGATGGATGTTCTTAAGTCAGATATATGTGAAAAAGTAATGAGTCATATGAAATCGTACGACTACAGCAAATATACAGCGCTGGATGTAAGAAGAGCGCTTAACCATGAAAGATGTACCATTGATGATTTCAAGGCGCTTCTTTCACCGGCGGCAGAGCCATTTTTAGAGGAAATGGCACAAAGAGCAAGCCAGGAAACAAGTAAGCATTTTGGCAATACGGTTTACATTTTCACGCCAATCTATATAGCAAATTATTGCGAGAATTACTGCATTTATTGCGGTTTCAACTGCTATAACAAGATAAATCGCCTGAAGCTCAGCCTTGAAGAGATTGAGCATGAGATGAAAGTTATCAGCGACAGCGGAATGGAGGAAATCCTTATACTTACTGGGGAAAGCCCGGCCATGTCAGATGTGAGGTACATCGGTGAGGCATGTAAGATCGCTAGGAAATATTTTCGCATGGTAGGGATCGAGGTTTATCCTGTAAATGTTGAAGATTACAAATATTTGCATGAATGCGGTGCGGATTATGTTACGGTTTTCCAGGAAACTTACGACACTGATAGATATGAGCAGTTACATTTGATGGGAAATAAGAGAATCTGGCCATACCGTTTTGATGCACAGGAAAGGGCCCTGATGGGCGGCATGAGGGGAGTTGCATTTTCAGCGCTGCTGGGACTTTCAGATTTTAGAAAGGATGCTCTGGCGACAGCCCTACATGTATATTTCCTGCAGCGAAAATATCCTCATGCGGAAATGTCACTTTCCTGCCCAAGACTTAGACCTATCATAAATAACGAGACCATAAATCCACTTGATGTGGGAGAAAAGCAGCTCTGCCAGATACTATGTGCCTATAGAATCTTCCTTCCTTTCGCCGGGATCACGGTATCATCCCGCGAATCGGCACAGTTTAGAAATGGAATCGTAAAGATAGCAGCGACTAAGGTATCTGCCGGAGTTTCAACGGGAATTGGAGATCATGAAGATAAGTATGAAAAAAGAAAAGAAGCAACGGATGTACATGGCGACGAGCAGTTTGAGATAGCTGACGAAAGAAGCCTTCAAAATATGTATAGTGACATTTCTTCGGAAGGTCTTCAGCCGGTATTAAATGACTATATCTTCACTTAGTTAACATAAAAATGGACCAGGGGGACTGTCCCCCAAGGTCCATTTTTATGTTCAAGATCCCGTGCCGCTGTAGCGGCTGGCGCCGTACATCCAGAGTTTATAACTCAGGTAAAAGAAGAATATTCCCGAAAAAGGTGAAAGCCATGAAAGAAGCGGGATCTCATCAGGCCGGAGTATCACAAGGCTTGGATAGTAAGCGATAAATGCAATCGGCATGATGAATGTAAAGATAAATCTAAATACCGGGTTAAATATTGTTATCGGATACTTGGCATATTCTTTGAATCGATATACAAAATCCAAAACGAAAAATGAATTCTGTATCCAGAAACAAGTAGCAGCGGCGGCGGTCTGAAGCGCGATCATTATAAGAGAAGCTGTGATAAGAAAGATCATAAGCTTAACAATTGAAA
>CAMKMR010000152.1 GCA_946413945.1 uncultured Lachnospiraceae bacterium
ACTTTCCAATGACTTCTGTTCTGATCTCTCCGTATCGTACGTCAAGTGCCATTTTCTCAATACCTCCATAAATATGTTTTTTTAGCGAGCAAACTGAAGCGTTTAAACCCAAGCCGACAGTTCTTAATTAAAAACAAATAAAAAAGGTTGCAACAATAATCAAATTATCATTGCAACCGAACTATCGTAACAATTTTTGTCTTAGACTCCTGGCTTTGCGTCCATAGATTTCTCTATGTTTGCTAACTTTTTACTTTGTGTCTAGAGTATATTTTAGAAGTATATAAAAGTCAACATTTTTAGCACATGTTAATATGCTCTCCCACCATCTTTGTTAATTTTGTACAAGAAAATATTCTTTATGTAAACCGCAAGAACACATTACATTATTCAATTTTAAAAGAACTCCAAATTAAATTGAAGTACTAAAACTTTCTACTAAGCCATTGAAAATCTAAAGTCTTTAATTGAATATCTTTATTACCTTACTTTATCCAATCAATATAGCTTTCTTTTATCCAGTTTTCAAAGTCTTCCATTCCCTGACCTGTCTTTGCAGATAAAGGAAAGATTTTTATATCCGGATTCAATTTCAAAACCCTTTCCTTACATTTATCCAGATCAAAGTCAAAATAAGATAAAGTATCCATCTTTGTTATTATAAGCGCATCGCTTTTTGAAAACATAAGCGGATATTTAAGTGGCTTATCATCTCCTTCAGGAACACTATGGATCATGATATTTTTTCCTGCACCTGTATCAAATTCAGCAGGACAGATAAGATTTCCTACATTTTCAAGAAAAACCACATTCAGATCCTTATTATCCAAAGCATCATAGGCCCTTTCTGTCATCCCTGCATCCATATGACACATTCCATCAGTATGAGCCTGTATTGCCGCAGCCCCTAGTTTTTCAATCTTTACTGCATCAACATCTGAAGCAATGTCAGCTTCCATTACTCCCAGCTTAAGATCTTTTCCTATATCTGTTATAACCCTTGATAAAAGGCTAGTCTTACCGGATCCCGGAGAGGACATAAGATTGACCATAAGGACTTTATTTTTTTTCATTTTTTCTCTGAGTTTTTCTGCATCTAAATCATTAGACTCAGTTACCGAACGATTCAGTTCTATGATCCTCATAACTTAGTTCTCCACTTTCTTAAATCTTTCTATTTCATTAGTGAGCCAGTCAATCCAGCTTTCAAAATTTTCTCCTGTCTTAGATGAAAGAGCAACTACAGGGCACTCTTTATTAAGTTCTTCCACATATCTCTTACATGCTTCAATATCAAAATCAAACACAGGTCTAACATCCAGCTTTGAAATCATAAGGAAATCGCAAACCTGAAACATCAGCGGATATTTAAGAGGCTTATCATCACCTTCAGGAACACTGAGCATTGCAACCTTTTTTGCGGCTCCTACGTCAAATTCAGCAGGGCATACCAGATTTCCGATATTTTCAAGGAAAATGATATCCAGATCTTCTATCCCAAGTTTTTCTATTCCTCTTCTGGTCATATCTGCGTCCATATGACATGAACCGCCAGTATGAAGCTGTATTACTTTGGCTCCTGCATTTTTAACCGCTTCTGCATCAACATCACTGTCAACATCAGCCTCCATTACACCAATCCTATATTTATCGTTTAAAGTATTTATCGTTCTTACTAGAGTAGTTGTTTTTCCCGCACCAGGCGAGGCCATAAGATTGACCATAAAAACCTTTTTACTTTCAAGATAATTTCTTAACTTTTCAGCTTCTTTATCATTATCTTCAATAATATCAGCTTTAACATCGAGGATTTCAAATTCTCTTTTATTCATATCTTACTTTCCCTTCTCAGCTATATCCAAAGTTGCTGAATCAACTGCACTAACAACATCTGTTTTATCAACATCAACTGCACTAACAACATCTGTTTTATCAACATCAACCGCACTAACAACATCTGTTTTATCAACATCAACTGCACTAACAACATCTGTTATTTCAACATCTGTATCTGTGTCATCGACAATTACTGCGTTAGTTGTTTCAACTTTCGCCACTTCCATCCTATTCGTTAGTTGTTTCATCTTCATCTGGGACTTCGATTTCTTTTATCAGAAATTCATTTCCCTGCACCAGCCAGGTATTATCACTTCCACAATGCGGACATACCTTGGCATATTTTACTGTTTCATATGTATTTTTGCACTGGCCGCAATATGTGACAGCAGGAATTATCTCTATTTCAAGCTCAGCACTAAGAAGTAATTCTTCTCTTTTTCTGGCCCATTTCCAGCAATCTAACAGATAATCCGGGATTACGGTCGAAACCTCTCCCAGACTAACTGTTATCTTACTGATATGCTTGATATCATTTTCCCTTGCCACGTCTTTTAAGTCATCTATTATCTTAAAAACAACTCCAAGTTCATGCATATATTACTTATTTTCTTTCCTTAATAAGTCTAGTATATTTACTTTTCTTCTTAATTATTTAGAAAAATAAATTTTTTATTTTTTCGTTTTTTATTTTTTCTTCTTTCCAAACTTAATATGAATAGCCTGTTTTGCAGCATATGGAAGTATGTACTTCAGCTTATCTTCACTCTTTCTCATTACTGAACACTCAGGATTTACACGTTCAAGAGTGATAGCACCAAATTCACACTTTGTTGTACAGATACCACAGCCGATACAGTGGTTCTCATCTACTATACTTGCACCACAGCCTAGACATCTTGCTGTCTCAGCCTTAACCTGCTCCTCTGTAAATACAGCTTTATTGTCTCTAAAGCTCTTTCTTGCAGCAGGATTCTTCTTTTTAGGAACCTGACGCTTTGCAGTGTCATAAGATTCAATTAAGATATCATCCTTATTAAGTTCTACATAGTTATTCTTATTACGTCCAATAGTAAGAGATGTATGAGGCTGTACAAAACGGTGGATTGAGATAGCACCTTCTTTACCTGCAGCTATTGCATCAATAGCAAACTTAGGTCCTGTATAAACGTCACCACCTACAAAAATGTCAGCTTCTGCAGTCTGATAAGTTACCGGATCTGCCACAGCTCCATTTCCTCTTCCTAATTCAACCTTTGATCCTTCTAAGAGATTACTCCAGTTGATAGACTGACCAACCGCAAGTACCACATGCTTACATGAAATCTTTATCGTATCATTTTCATCATACTGAGGATTAAAGCGTCCTGTTTCATCCTTAACAGAAAGGCATTTCTTGAAAAGGATTCCTTCCACGTTCCCATCCTTATCCTTAAGGATTTCCTTTGGTCCCCAGCCACATTTTATCTCTACTCCATCAGTAACTGCTTCTTCAATTTCATCATCTGAAGCAGGCATGATATCTCTTCCTTCAAGACAAAGCTGAGTTACTTTTGGAGCGCCTACGCGGACAGCATCTCTAGAGCAGTCAATGGCTACATTACCACCACCGACAACTACTACGTCGCCCTTAATATCATACTTTTCATTAGCATTAATCTCTTTAAGGAAATCTACCGCTGTTGTAACGCCCTTAGCATCTTCTCCAGGAACGCCAACCATACGGCCTCCCTGACAACCGATAGCAATATAGAATGCCTTATAACCCTGCTTTCTTAATTCATCAAGTGTGATATCCTTACCAACTTCTATACCAGTACGGATCTCAACACCCATTTCTTTTATGATGTCGATTTCAGCCTGAACAACATCCTTTTCAAGTTTGTAAGATGGTATGCCATAAACAAGCATTCCACCAGGCTTTTCATTCTTTTCAAAAACTGTTGGCTTATAACCTTTTTCTGCAAGATAGAAAGCACATGAAAGACCTGCAGGACCTGCACCTATGATAGCAATCTTATCATCACTAAAATCTCCATCAACCTTAGGAATTACTTTCTTAGGTATGAATCTTGTTTCTTCATTTAAGTCCTGCATTGCTATAAACTTTTTTACTTCATCGATAGCAACAGCCTGATCTATTGTTCCTCTTGTACATGCATCTTCACATCTTCTATTACAGATATGACCACAGATTGCAGGGAGAGGATTATTCTTCTTTATAAGTTCAAGTGCTTTTTTATATTTTCCCTGTGATGCAAGTTTAAGATAACCCTGAACTGCAATATGGGCAGGACAAGCTGTCTTACAAGGTGCTGTTCCTGAAGCGTGTGACTCGATCCTGTTATTATCGCGGTAGTCCCAATCCCAGTCATCCTTTGTCCATTTCTTTTCAGAAGGAAGTTCATGCTTAGGATATTCAACTTCGCTTCCATCTTTTTTACAAAGCTTCTGACCAAGTTTTACTGCACCAGCAGGACAGAACTCAACACAACGACCACATGCTACACATTTACTCTTATCTATTTTTGCAACATAAGCCGAACGCGAAAGATTAGGAGTATTAAAAAGAAGTGATGTACGAAGTGCATAACATACATTTACATTACAGTTACAGATAGCAAAAATCTTGTTTTCTCCATCAATATTTGTAATCTGGTGTACGAAACCATTATCTTCAGCCTTCTTAAAGATTTCTAAGGCTTCTTCTCTTGTGATATAAACGCCGCCTTTATTTGTTTCAACAACATAGTCAGCCATATCACCAACCGCTATACACCAACCTTCTTCTACGTCTCCGCACCCCTCTTCATAAGTTTTACGGCTTCTACGACAAGAACATGGTGACTTAGCATATTTTCCATTATATTTATCAAGCCAATGAGAGATTTTCTCAATATTAATGGCTTCATTGTTCATTTCAATAGCTTTTTCAACCGGAATAACATGCATTCCGATACCAGCTCCTCCTGGAGGAACAATCTTTGTAACTTTTTCAAGTGGAAGTCTTGTCATATGTTCAAAGAACATTCCCATTTCAGGATGTTCTTCGATAAGGTCCTTATTCATGTTCGAGAACTCAGCTGATCCTGGAACAAACATAGGAAGCACATACTGCTTCTCATGTTCTGGATTTTCATAATTCACGTTCCAATCAGCATCATACATGTCGTAGTTTGTATAGAATCTACCTTGGTACGAATAATTTGGAGTTCCGCCTAGTGGGTCATAATTGTCATTACCAATGTATGTTTGAACCCAGG
>CAMKMR010000153.1 GCA_946413945.1 uncultured Lachnospiraceae bacterium
TATCCGCCATTTCAGTAATTCTCTCCACGATATCATTTTCATAGAAATCATATCGCGACAGATTAACCGAAATCGGGAAGCCAAATGTATCTTTCCTCTTTTCAAATTCTTTTAATGCTTCTTCTATTACATAAAGATCATATTTTCTGATAAGTCTGTTATCCTCTAAGATTGGAATATAATCAGCAGGACTAATGATTCCCTTTACAGGATCTATCCACCTCGAAAGCGACTCAGCTCCACATATTTTTCCGGTCTCTCTTGCAATTACAGGCTGATAGAATACTCTGATCCACCCCTCAGCCAAAGCCTTATCAAAATTAGAAAGAACATATTTAACCATCTTGTTCTTATCATCAAGTCTCTTATCATAATACCTTATAGACTCGCCTTTGTTATTCTTAATTGACTTGCAGGCAATCCTTGCATTATCACAAGCCTTATCGATTGACTCATTTCCTTCCATTGTATAAACACCAACCTTAAGTACAACAGTCGAAATCTGAGTATACTCAGCTACATTTTCTATAATATACTTAAGCCCTCTTTCCACTTCATCATCAAAGCATAGCATAACAAAATGGTCATCCGAAAATCTCGCTATATTTCTCCCCTGAAAATGCATCTTTAATTGATCCGCTACATATTTCAGCAGTTCATCGCCCGCTGTAAAGCCGTTTCTTTCATTGTAAACTTTAAGATTAACAATATTAAGATAAAGGATATCAACCTTCCTATTCCAGTCCACAACATTGTTAAGAACATATTCTGAATTTCTTATAAATGTTCCCATGTCCAGAAGTCCGGTAAGTGAATCAACACCTGCATTCACATCACGCCTTGTAATGCCATCGCTCTTTGTATAGTCCCTTGCGTCAAATTCGCCTCCCAGAACTCTGTTTTTACCGATATTTCTTGAACGGACAAAACAAGTATCAGCTATGCGGTACATTTTAGAAATCTTCTTATCTGAATTATCTCCATAAACATAGCCTATAGAAAAAGTCGGATGGAAATACTGCTGATTGATCTTTAAATTCTTCATCTCTTTTTTGATCCTGTTTATCTTGTCAAGGGATTCCTTAAGATTTGTGAAATCATCCACCACAAGAATCGTATCCATAGACATTCTATAGATCCTGTCTTCAAAGAATTCATGTCTGATCTTATCCGCAAATCCTTTCATAACCAGCTCACTTATCTCATATCCATAAAGATCGTTGAATAAGTTAAAATCATCGATTCCCATAACACCAACAAAGATGCTTTTTCCATCATAATAGGCCTTGTCATTCATAAACCCAGCCCTGTTTTTAAGTTCCGTGCCTGGGTCCATTTCCGATCTCGATTCAGCATCCATAAGATGCTGCATATTATTAAATCGAAGTCTTAGGATCATCATATTTACAACCAGGGTACCAATGTAAAACTCCACAGTATGGTCTATGTCGTAAAGTCTTACTGACTCCTCTTTTTTTAAATAAATAAGGATTATAAATACTATTGACATTCCTGTAAGATAAGCAACCATTCTAAGGGGCTTATCCATAATAAACAAAGGAAAAATAGTTATAAATAAAAAAAATACAAATGCCTCTTTCTTAGGCGAGATAAAGACCGCCCCTGTGAGCATGGAACAAACAATAGGAGGGGTGACAAAAAGATACATTAGTGCCACCGAGTTACATTTATCAAAAAGTTTATAAATATGTTTTTTTATCACAGCAAGAACAATAAAATAAGAAAGCATTATAAAATTTACAGTTTCAACCTTAACTACAATGTCTTTCCCAGCGCTGTTTTGCATTTTAATCACAAGAAGAAATATACTAAGTATGACTCCTGTTAGTATAAAATAAATGAATGTGGTCTTATTCTGTCCAACCACTGCTTTCTTATATTTTTTATATTGCTCTCTTGCTTCGTATGAATAAACCGGCATATCACTCTCTCCCCTGTGGTATTTAAAAACAAATCATCTAATAACGTCATCTTCCGCTTTTTTCAAATTTCATCATTTCACAACATTGCCTTCAGTTTTTTTTCAAATTTAATCATTTCACAGCATTGCATTCAGCTTAACATCATTTATAATTTGTCATTTTACATTATCTCTTTAGTTATTTTATACATATCTATGTATATAATATAATTTTTATGTGATATATTTTTGAACAAAACCATCTAAAATAAAAACATTTAAGATCTAAGTAAAAATAAAGATAGCTATGACACACTAAGCCTGCTTCCAAAATATATAAAAAAAAGGATGACTCATAACCAGCATCTTCTACTGATCATAAGCATCCTTTTATTTTAATCAATTTCCTTAACAACTTCAGATAAATGCATTCCATTAGAAGCCTTAAGAAGAACAATATCATCTTTCTTTAACATCTTATTAAGATAATCTGTTACTTCCTGAAGTTTCGAAAGATGAACTGTATTTATTTTTGACACTTCTCTCGCTCTACTTTCAATATTAAGAGAAAGCTGGCCGATCGTGATAAGTTCATCTATATCTTTCCCTTCGAAATATGATCCAACATCTGTATGGAAAGCAGCCTCATTAACACCAAGCTCGAACATATCACCAAGGACGATATATTTTTTGCCTGAGCATTTAAAGTTAGATACCACATCTATGGCAGCCTTCATTGAATCAGGGCTGGCATTGTAAGTATCATCTATAAGAGTATAACCTTTTTCAGTCTTCATAACAGTCTGCCTAAGGCCATGGAAATCCTCCAAAGCACGTGCTGCAAGGCTTAGATTTATGTCAAGATAGTCGCAGATTGCCATTGCAACAAGAGAATTAAGCACATTATGCTTGCCGAGAACCGGTATCCTTACTGTCATCTTTACTTCGCCATGGCAATAAGTATAGGCATAAAAGCCATCCTCAACTCTGATATCTTCAGCTCTGTAATCAGCATCTAAACCTGTTCCATAAAAGAAAGTCTTAACTGGAGTCTTTCCCTTCATTTCAGCAAGAAGAGGATCGTCCGCATTGAGGAAGAGAACTCCATCCTCATTCATTTCCTTGCAGATTTTTATCTTTTCATCTCTTATTCCTTCTTTTGTCTTAAGGAATTCAATATGAGCAACACCGATCATTGTCACAACTGCTATATCAGGCAATCCAACATGAGAAAGAATATCCATTTCACCAGGCGCGCTGATACCCATTTCAAGTACAGCTATATCAGATGGCTTATCAGTCATTCTTGACGTAGTTATAGGAAGTCCGATCTCAGAATTAAAATTACCTTCCGTATGGAAAACTTCATTTACGCTTGAAAGAGCTGTTGTTATCATTTCTCTGGTAGTAGTCTTACCTACACTTCCGGTAACACCTACTACAGGATTTTTATATTGAAGTCTGACATATCTTCCGATGTCCTGAAGGGCTTTAACAGTAGATGGAACCTTAATATAAGCCTTTCCCTCCGCAAACTCATCGATATCTTTTTCTGTAAATGTAGCCGTGCCCTTTTTCATAACATCAGGTATGAACTTATGAGCATCAACTTTTTCACCAACTATAGGAATAAACAGATCTCCTGCTTTAATGATCCTTGAATCTATACATACATCTTTAAGAGTAAGATTTAAAATCTCCTCTCCTCCATTAAGTAGTTCACCGCCTGTGGCCTGAACCGCTTCTCTAACAGTAATCTCCATCTCTCTTACTACCTCTTATACACAACTGCATTTGCGATATTATCCGCTTTTTCTTTTGACACAAGTATCTCGATCAGACTAAGTGAAAAATCAATAGCCGTACCCACACCACGGCTGGTGATAAACCTGCCGTCCACAGCTACATTTACATCTTCACCGGTCCACTCTGCACCTGTAAGTCCATCTTCCATTCCCGGATAGCATGTTGCCTTCTTCCCACTAAGAAGACCCATAGCCCCAAAAACAGTAGGCGCTGCACAGATGGCAGCAAGATACTTGCCGGTTTCATTATATTTTCTAACTAAAGCCTGTACTTTTGAAGATTCTTTAAGATAATTTGTTCCAGGCATACCTCCCGGAAGAATCAGCATATCTCCGTCATCCCCAACTTCATCAATTGTTATATCTGCAAGTGCATTGATTTTTCTAGCACCAGTAACTTCCTTTTTATCTGTGATCGATGCACAAACAACTTCTACACCCGCTCTTCTCATAAGATCTACCGGTGTAAATGCCTCTACCTCTTCAAATCCATCTGCAAGTAAAATATATGCTTTACTCATTTTTTTAGATCACCCCTTTATCTTTACCCAAATCTAATATTTATAAAATGCCTTATATAGTATATAATAAGAGATATTTTTTTTCAATCATAGACAAAGGAATATGTTGCACAAATAAAAAAACCAAAAAAGGAACCGATAAAATGGAAATAGAACGTAAATTTTTAGTTAAAAATGTAGATTTAGCCTTAAATTCCTACCAGCATAAAGAACTTATCCAGGCCTATATCTCCACAGATCCCGTAATTCGAATAAGAAGATCCAATGATAATTACTACCTTACCATCAAATCTGGCGGACTTCTTAAAAGAGAGGAATACGAGATTCCTATAAATGAATCTCAGTTCAATAATCTTCTTAATAAAGCTGAAGGAAATGTAATCGAAAAAACAAGATATATAATTCCTGAAAAAAATAATTTAAAAATCGAATTAGATATTTTCCATGGTGTATTTGAAGGACTTATCTATGCAGAAGTAGAATTCCCAACAGAGGATTCCGCTGAAAGCTATACTCCACCTGAATTTATATATAGAGAAGTAACAGGTGAAATCCTCTACCAAAATTCCTCTCTAAGCAATATGAATAAAGAGGAAATTGGAGAATTCCTTAGTAATCTATTTCAATAAATAGTTTGGAAAACCAGAAAAAGGCTAAAAGCTGTCCATATTTTCATCCAGCTTTTAGCCCTGATTCTTTAATCCGATATTCTTTTATAACTCTTGAAGCCGCTGTCTATCTGTCTATCATATACTTCTAACTTTTTTTCATAGTATTTTACGTCCTTATCTATGCCCAATTGCAGCGATACAATAAAAATGACTCTAGAAGTGAGGGTGACCCCTC
>CAMKMR010000154.1 GCA_946413945.1 uncultured Lachnospiraceae bacterium
CTTTTACATTAAAGATGCAAATGAATATTGGAAAGACTATAGAAAAAAACTGACAGATCTGCTGTTAGAAAGATATGAAGTATTCCAGCCAGAAAAAAAATCTAAGCTGAGTCTCCTTATATTAGGTGGGGGATATTCAAATGATATCGACCTAGAAAGATTAAAGGATAAATATGAGATTACCATAATGGATATAGATAAGAATGCCGAAGAGTTCCATCAGAAAAAAGGTGGTATAAACTATATCAGAGATTCATTTACATGTGTAGGAGAAAAGGAACATAAAAAATTTTATGGAGATATGCTTGATTTTCTAAGGATTTCTCCACAAAGGAGAGACTTTGTTATATTTGATAAAATTGCCTTGATTATGTTAGATGATAAAAATTGGGAAATGAGGGTTACAGATAAAATACCTGAGTCAGATATCATAATAGCGGCAGGACTTCATAGTCAGCTCTTTACCTTATTCCCATATTTGTATGAAATAATAGCAGAAAATCTTTATGATAAAGGACTTCTTGATACCAGAGGAGAAAATCTTGCTAAACTTTATGAAGATTCTTGTTTTATGGAAAGGATCAGAAATAAAAATGAAAGATTTATTCCAAAGTTTAATGAGGAGATTTTCATTAAAGCAAGAAAGAATGCTATATTTTCACTTGAAACAGGTGGAGTCGAAGGTGCATGCGAGGCTATAGAAGATATAGAGACAACGTATAAGGATAAAATAGTTTCAAGGGATCATCTTGAATGGAACTTTAATCCTAAAGACAATAAAAAATATGACATGGCGGTATATGTATTAGATACAGTAAAAAGACTTTAGTTTTTGACTTAAAATATAGTTTATGATATAAATTTATGAGGGAAATCTGAGGGTTTGTCGGAGAGTAAACTAACACTAGATCAATGCAGGAGTAATTGAGGTTGATCAGAGAGTAAACTAACACTAGATCAATACAGAAGTAATTGAGGTTGATCAGAGAGTAAACTAACACTAGATCAATGCAGAAGTAATTGAGGTTGATCAGAGAGTAAACTAACACTAGATTAATGCAGAAGTTGATCAGTGTGGAAGTTTCAGATTATGATAGGAGAATTTATGGATTCATTTGTAACCTGGTATCAGCTGCATTTGGCAGGGATATTATCACCAAAAATATTTGTATCGCTTATTTCTATGGTTCCGATGCTTGAACTTAGAGGTGGCATTGTAGTAGCAAGACTTTTAAAATTATCACTGGGACAGGCGATTTTTTATTCATTTATCGGAAATATAATCCCAATTCCATTTATTCTTTTGTTCCTTAGAAAGATATTTGACTGGATGAGACCGACTAAGCTTTTTGGCGGCCTTGTAAGAAAGATGGAAGAAAGAGCTCATAAGAAATCGAGTGGAGTTGAGAAGGCTGAATTTTTCGGTCTTGTAGGTTTCGTTGGGATTCCTCTTCCAGGTACTGGGGGATGGACAGGAGCACTTATTTCTTCAGTTCTTGAGATAGATATTAAGAAAGCAAGTCTTGCAATTCTTATAGGACTTGTACTTGCTTCAACAATAGTATCATTTATAAGCTATGGTGTTTTCCATATGTAAAATATAAGTGATAAAGCTGTATCCGGCAGAGTATAAAGGATAGAATGTAAAAAAACATCCGGAAGATCTTAAAGAATAGTGAAGCCGACAAAAAGGTATAACTAATAGAATTAAAAGAAGAGCGAAGCGGACAAAAGCTATAACCAATAGAATAAAAAGAGTGATATAGTCAGATGAAATATATATCATTATCAGATCATTTAAAAAATAAATATGGGACTAAGGTATATAAGATCTCACTTCAAAGTGGCTGCAGCTGCCCTAATCGTGATGGAACAGTAAGTACAGGGGGCTGTACATTTTGTTCTGAAGGCGGTTCAGGAGATTTTGCAGCACCACTGCTTCCTGTAAAGGAACAGATACGCTTAGCAAAGATGAGAGTCGAAAGTAAGATGCCAAAGTCACTTGAGGCAAAGGACAGGAAATATATTGCTTATTTCCAGTCCTTTTCTAATACCTATGGAAATCCAGAGAAGCTAAGAAAGCTATATCTTGAAGCAATAGAAGATGAATCCATTGTGGGGCTTTCCATTGGTACAAGACCGGACTGCCTTGGGGAAGAGATACTGGATATGCTTCAGGAAATTAATAATATAAAGCCTGTCTGGATAGAATTAGGTCTTCAGACAATAAATGAAAAAACTGCAGAACATATCAATAGAGGCTATAAGTTAGAGGTATTTGAAAAGGCATATAGGGATTTAAAGAAAAGAAATATAGAAGTTATAGTTCATGTAATCTTAGGCCTTCCGGGAGAAGAAAAAGAAGATATGTTAAATACTGTAAGATATTTAGCAAATCTTACGCCGGCACTGGACGGCATAAAACTTCAGCTTTTACATGTGCTTAAAGGAACAAAGTTAGCAGAAGAGTATGGCAGGGAACATTTTAAGATTTTTAGCATGGAAGAGTATACAGATCTTGTGGTGGAATGTATTAAATTACTTCCTGAGACTACTGTGATACACAGAATGACTGGAGATGGACCAAGGAAACTGCTGATTGAACCGCTCTGGAGTCTGGATAAAAAAAGAGTGTTGAATATGCTGCAAAAGAAGATAAAGTTATTTTAATACTATTTTATAAGGAGACAAAATTTATGAGATTTGAGAAGAAGAGTTTTTGGGATAAAAACGGAAATGAGTTTATTCTTAGGAATGCTGAGCTCTCTGATGCTTCTGATCTTATCAAATATTTAAAAGTAACTACTGAAGAAACGCCATATTTAATTCGCGAACCAGAGGAGGTTTCTTTAACGGAGGAGCAGCAAAAAAGATTTCTACAAAGTAAGCTTGATGCTGAAAGAGAACTTATGTTGGTGGCTATTGTTGATGGAAAACATGTCGGAAATTGTTCGTTAATGAGCGCTGGAGGATACAAACGGTATAGGCATAGATGCAATGTGGCTATTGCATTATACCAAGAGTATTGTGGAAGAGGGATAGGAAAAGTTATGCTTGAAACAATCCTTGACGTAGCTAGAAACCTGGGATATGAGCAGGCAGAACTTGAGGTGGTTGCTGAAAACAAGACTGCAATAGCGTTGTATGAAAAAATAGGATTTATAAAATATGGTACCTTACCTGACAATATGAAATATAAAGACGGAAAATATGTAGATGCATATTGGATGATGAAAAAACTTTAGTAAAGTATCCTGATGAAGTGAGATGGCCTAGGCCCAAAAAAAAGGAAAGGTACGAGCGCACTAAGGATGTGCTTTCGTGCCTTTCCTTTTTTTGATGTTATGGTCATCTGCCCATTTAATTTTTCTCTTTTTTTGAAGCGATGATAAGTAAGATAAAACCAGCGAATGACAATCCTGCGGAGAAGAGTATCATGGCTGGAACTCCGAAACAATCTACTATCACGCCGCCGATGATATTTCCTACAGCACCACCAAGGCCAAGAGAAAATGCACCATTAAGTGACTGCCCCATGGCTTTATCTTTTTCATCTAATTTTTCATTAATATAGTAAACTGCAACCGGTGTGTAGACTGCAAATGCACCGCACTGCATAAACTGAGCAATGAAAAGTATAGCCATATTAGAAGCAAAGAAAGAAAGCAGCATCTTAAATGTAAAGAATAAAGCGCTTATCATAAGAAGTCTTGTGGTTGTAAGCTTCTTAGACAGCTTTGCTGTAATTGTCATTACAGGAAGTTCAGTTCCTGCTGCTATGGCTAGTGCAATGCCCATGGAAGATGAGTCGCCGCCTGCTCTTTCTATAACCTTTATAAGGAACATGTTAAACATGCTGTGGCCCATAAATATAAGTACGGTAGCAATAAGAAAAGGCATAAGGAATGGATATCTAGAGAAGAGTCCATTCTCTTTTTTTATATTTAAATCTGAATTCTCATTATTTTCGTGACTATTTGTCTTAGATTTTTCTGCTGTTGTTGATGCAGCGGGTTTTACATAAGGAAAGACGATAACTGCGACGATAGCAAGGATGCTGAATGATATATAGAGCGGCATCAGTACTGCAGGTCCGAAATCCTTTACAAGATATCCAAAAACTATTGATGAAATGGCATAGAATAAAGAACCAGAACCTCTTCCAAGACCAAAGTTGATATTAATTCCGCGGTTAACTGTATCCATACAGATTGAGTTATACATTGATGTGATGGACACATCCAGCATGCATACAAGTGTAAAGAGCAGGATGAGTATAATACCATTTGATGGAATAAGATGGATCATTACAGCAAATGTAAGAGCTAAAATTTTTAAGCCAATTATCAGCTTTTTTATATCAAGCCAGAGGCTTCTTTCGATATATGAAATAAGAAGCGGCTGTACGATAACAGAAATAATGGCACCAATTCCGGTTATAAGACCAATGGTTGTACTGCTTTGACCTCTATGTGAAAGATAGACAGCAGTATAGCCCCAGCTGATAAGATATGATATCCAGAAAAAGATATGCATAAAAATATATATTATCTGGTATTTTTTAGTTTCATTTGACATGGATAAAAACCTCTAAAGTATAAAATGTGTGAAAAAACGATAAGCATATTACGTGAAATATGCTTATCGTTTGCTAGTATACGCGTATTTTATTTACATGTCGATAACATTTTACTGTCTATAATATGAAAGAAAATCCTTAAGTTTATCCATTGACTCAGAAAGAACCTGAATTCTTGGGAGATAAACAATTCTGAAATGATCCGGATTTGGCCAGTTAAAGCCGCCGCCTCTTGTGATAAGGATGTGCTTATCGTGAAGAAGGTCTAAAGCGAACTGCTCATCATCAGTTATATTGAATCTCTTATCTAACTTAGGGAAGATATAAAATGCTGCCTTTGGCTTTACAACTGAGACACCTGGGATATCACATAAAGCATTGTAGATAAATTCTCTTTGATCGTAGATTCTTCCGCCTGGGACTATATAATTATTAACACTCTGATAACCACCTAAGGCAGTCTGAACGATAGACTGGGCAGGAACATTTGAACAGAGTCTCATGTTT
>CAMKMR010000155.1 GCA_946413945.1 uncultured Lachnospiraceae bacterium
CCAGATATTATGATACCATTCCACAGCCTCACGGGCACCCTCAATATCTCCTTTCAATATCTTATTATCCACAATTTGTCAGCTTATAAACCTATACACTATCTTTAGTTTATCCACAATTTGCTGTCTTATAAACCCATACATCATCTTTAGTTTATCCACAATACATCTGCTGACAGGCCTTAGTTATCAACATTTTTAACGCTGACATCCACATTAAAGTCTTTAAAATTCGGATTTTCTTTCAGAAAATCAACAATAAGAGCCTTGGCATTTTTTTCTGCTGTTTCCCTGACATCAGGATCATTTATAACTTCATTCTTTTTCTTTTCTAAAAGCTCTGCTTCAAGAGCATTAAAATCACTGAAGTCCTGAGAATTAAGTATTGAATCCTTTGAATCTACCACTTCAAATGAATCGTGGTGGATCTCATTAGAGAGTATCTCTAATTCCGGCAGGATCACACTTATCTTTTTATTTTCATTATCAATCTCATACTCAATCTTTTCAAAGTCATAGCCTAACTTTACCGTTCCCTTATAAGTAAATACCTGTTTATCAGTTGTAAGTGGAACTCTGGCTCCAAAGAAGGTCTTATAATCCTCATATACACCTGCATCTTTATAATGATACTCTGATGTGATAAGGTCTCCCACAGGTTTTATAGCTGACTCAACTTCATTTATAGTATAGACATGCTTTTCAGCTGGCTTTTCAGTCTCTATTTCTTCAGTGCTTCCGGCCTCAGTAATACTTTTTAAATCTGCTTCCTCTTTATTCTTTTTTCCATCCACGATATTTAAGATAATGACCACTAGTAGAATTAGTGTAAGAACCGCCACAAGAAGTATAAGTTTTATGATAGATTCATTATTTTCTTTTTCGTTACTTTGATTTTTTTCCACGTCTTTACCTCCCCAAAAGTATTATTTATTTTGTCTTATATAAACCCCTTTTAACATTTCAGTTTCCTTGACATTTTTTCAATCTTTATTTAGATTATACAACAAATAATGCGTTTTGTGTTATAATGTCAAAGTGTCATTTAACATAAATGAAAAAGGGAGTTATATATGAAGATCAAAAACAAGAAATATGACCTGTATGAAACACTTCAACCTGTAAAGAACTTTAAAGATCTTGTTTCAATGAGAGCTGAACTTAGTTCTGACAAAGTTGCATTTTCATACAATAATGAATCAGATACAAAAATAAAGAAAACTTTCGGCCAGGTAGCAAAAGAAGTAAACTGCCTGGGTACATGGCTTTTTAAACAGGGTTATAAAGTAGAAAATTCTCAGCATCATATTGCTGTTCTGGGAGATAATTCATATAACTGGCTTCTCTCATTTCTTTCTATAACAAATGGTGGAAATGTAGCTGTCCCAATCGATAAAGATCTTTCTGAGAGCGAAGTAATGCGCATCGTTAAAAAAGCTGATGTTGAAGCTATCTTTATCGACGATTCTAAAAAAGACCTGGTTAAAGAAATGCCTCAGGATAAGGTATTCCTTATGAGCGAACTCGCAACTCTTGTTGCAGAAGGTCAGGACCTTATCAATAAAGGGTTTAAAGATTACTTTGCCGCAGACCCTAAAGATGAAGATGATTGTATCATAATCTTTACTTCCGGAACATCGGGCCAGAGCAAGGGTGCTGAGCTCACAAACAGAAATATCGGAAGCGAACTTACACTCACTGTAAAGAACTTTATCCTTGAAGGAAATACAGTAGCAGTTCTTCCTTTCCATCATGCATTTGGTCTTATTGTTGGAATATTCATGGTTTACTACTACGGCCAGGAAACATTTATCAATAAGAACTTAAGAACAATATCAAAGGCTCTTGTTACAGAAAAGCCTCATACTATGTTCCTTGTGCCACTTTTTGTTGAAGCCTTCCATAAGCAGATCTGGCGTGCTGCTGATAAGCAGAAGTCTACAGCAAAATTAAAGGCTGCTATGACTCTCAGCGATCAGATGCTTAAAACAGGACTTGATTTGCGTGAAAAATTCTTTGCATCAGTCCTTACACCTTTTGGTAAAAACCTTAAATATATAATCTGCGGTGGCGCAGCCCTTGATCCTTTCTATGTAAAGGAATTCAGAAGCTGGGGCATCGAGATCTTAAACGGATATGGTATGACAGAATGTTCTCCTGTAGTTTCTGTAAATAGAAATTTACACCACAAGGACGGAACTGTTGGACTCGGAATTCCAGAAGCAGAATTTATGACTGCTGAGGACGAAGAATTATTAGTCCGTGGGCCATTTCTTATGAAGGGTTACTATAAAGATCCTGAGATCACAGCCGAGGCAATCACAGAAGACGGCTGGTATCATACAGGTGATTTAGGTCACCTTGATTCAGAAGGCTTCATTCATCTTACAGGAAGAAAGAAAAATCTCATCATCTTAAGCACAGGCGAGAACATTTCTCCTGAAGAACTCGAAGGTGATATCTCGATAGATGAAGGCGTCAACGAAGTTTTAGTATATGAAGATAATGGACAGATCGTTGCAGAGATCTTCCCTGAGGAAGCTTTTATGGGAAATGCAACTTATTTCGATAAACTTATAAAGAAGATCAATCATCCTCGTCCAGCTTATAAACATATAACCGAAGTAAGACTTCGCGAAGAAGAATTTCCTAAGAATTCAACTCATAAGATTCTCCGTAAAAACTGGGGTAAAAAATAAGTTTTAAATAAAGACTGCGGTAATATGCCGCAGTCTTTATCATAACTATATCAATTTGAGTTTTATCCATACTTTTTTTGTCTTAGTCCGAGGTAATTTTCATGCTCACATATACATTTAAGGACAATTCCATTCCTTTATATATTCAAGCCTATAATTATATAAAAAATGATATAGTCAGCGGAATTCTCAGCCCCAACGAAAAGCTCCCTTCAAAAAGAGCCTTTGCCGAGAATAACGGGATAAGTATCATCACGATCCAGAACGCCTATGAGCAACTTTCCAGTGAGGGCTATATCTATGCCAAAGCAAGAAGCGGTTACTATGTATCAGAAATAAAAACAAGACCTCTTATCCCTCAGGCCGCCATCTCCACTGAAAAGATCTGCCTTCCTAAAAAAGAGGAAAATATCGATATAGACCTTTCCAGCAACAAGATGGATCCTGATAATTTTCCTTTCTCTATCTGGGCAAAGATTTCCAGAGACACTATCTCAAATAAGAGCAGGGAACTTATGGAGATATCCCCTTCCTCTGGCTGCCTGGTCTTAAGAGAAGCTATAAAAGAACATCTAAGGTCATTTAGAGGAATGCTCGTAGATCCAGCTCAGATAATAATCGGCGCAGGAACAGAATACCTCTATGGTCTTATAATCCAGCTTCTTGGCTATGACAAAACTTACTGCACTGAAAATCCCGGCTATAAAAAACTGGCAAAAATCTATGAACAATATAATATCAACTGTAACTTTCTTGATATGGATGAGAAAGGCCTTTCTATAAAAAGCCTTAATGAATCAAAAGCAGATATTGCCCACATAAGTCCCAATCACCACTTTCCGACCGGTATAACTATGCCGGCTGACAGGCGATATGAGATACTTGCATGGGCAAATGAAGCTTCAAACCGTTATATAATTGAAGATGACTATGACAGTGAATTCAGAATAAATAAAAAACCGATCCCTACTTTATTCAGCATCGACGCCTGTCAAAAAGTCATTTATATCAATACCTTTTCAAAATCCCTGTCTCCAACAATAAGGATTAGTTATATGATCCTTCCTGTGGAACTTGCAAACCTTTACTATAAACGCCTGTCATTTTATTCATGTACTGTCTCAAACTTTGAACAATACACCCTGGCCAGCTTTATAAAAGAAGGTTATTTTGAAAAGCATATCAATCGCATGCGCCTTTATTACGCACGGCAAAGGCAGAAACTGATAAACCTGATAAATTTAAGTCCTCTTAAAGAGAAAATCGATATCCTTGAAAATGAATCCGGCCTGCATTTTCTTATCCGTATCCATACCAGATATAAAGACAAAGTCATTTGCGAAAGACTAGCTGCTCTTGGTATAAAGCTGGTTCCTCTTTATGACTATTATCTAAGCTCCAAAAAAGTAGAAGAGCATTATTTTCTTATCAACTATTCAAATCTGGATATGGAAAAAATGCCTGCAGTTTTTGATAAGATTGCAGCAATTATTTAATAACCTAATTCTTCTCCTACAAGGATTACCTTGATTCTTCCCGGCACTCTGGAAGCACGAGTTACAACTTCTTCACAACAGATTGTTTCCTGAAGACAGTTGCCACATCTTCCAGTAGTTGCACATGGAGTATTGCAATTAAGTCTGACAGTATTTGCAGGTGAAGAAAAATTCTTTATTCTTCTGATACCGTCCTCAATACTTGCTACTACCTTATTCATTCCAGCAATTATCAAAACCTGCTCAGGGCCATAGATAAGATAACATACTCTGTTACCTCTTCCATCGATATTGATCAGCTCCCCATCTAAGGTGATCGCATTTGTACTCATAAGAAATGTATCTGCGTTGATAGTAAGTCTGTTTAATTCCTTTATTTCTTCCGGAGTCTTATAGTTTTCTCTTACGATAAGATTATGCCCCGCCTTCTTTATCCTTTCTTTAAGATCAGAATTATCGATAGTCATTGAACCACCATAAGCCACATTTTTAGAAGCTTCTCCTATAAGCTGAAGAGCTTTACTCATAGCCTCATTAATATCATCGGCATAGTATCCTTCCATCTTTCTTGCTTCTAACTTTTTAATTATTGTCTCTGCCTGATTCTTGTAAAAAATCTTTTTATTCTTATCCTGCATTTTGAAAACCTCCCTGTATCTTATTATCCTGTTATATACTTTATAACATACTTTTGCTCTGTGCAAGATTATAACTCCTGCTATCCCGCCAGCTATGATATAACATAAGCTATGTATATCTCCTAGCGGCTCAATACCTAGCAACAATCAATATCTGACAACAATCGATATCTGACAACAATCGATATCTGGCAACAATCAATATCTGGCAACAATCGATATCTGGCAACAATCGATATCTGGCAA
>CAMKMR010000156.1 GCA_946413945.1 uncultured Lachnospiraceae bacterium
GATTAATGGTTATCCTCATGCAAGCCTCATTGTCACATCTGTTTGGATACATAAGCGGCATGATATAATGCATTGAGTCAAGATCTCTTATCAGGGTCCCGTCCCTTCGATCCCCCCATTTTCTACTCATTGATCAAATCCTTCCTTCTCACCGTTTTTTCAAGTCTTGGACGCCAGTATGATTTCCCGAATAATATGAACTCCGCAAATATACACATCGGAATAGCTGCTAATATATCAACTACCGAATGCTGTTTTACAAATGCCACTGACATACATATAAGAGTTGCCCATATTATTATCAATACCCTTTTATAAAGTGAAATGTCCCTTTTCTTTGCCCATGTAGATGCTATTGCAATAGAATAGCCTACATGAAGAGAAGGGCAAACACCCGTCGGCGTATCTACAGAATATATTAAAGCCGTAAGCTTTGTCAAAAGATTTGAATTTTCAAAACTTACAGGTCTTCCATACTGAACCGAAGGCCAGACTATATAGATAATCACTGCAACTATCTGAGTGATGATTATAAATGTCTGCATTTTCTTAAAGCCTTCAATATCATAAAGAAGCATATAAACTAAAGATCCGACTATTAAAAAATACCATGAAATATAAAAAATGATAAAGAATTCGTTAAAAGGAATAAGGTCATCCAGCCTGCAATGAACTATATGGCAGGATTTTTCAGGTATAAATTTTTCAGTAAGGAAAAACATTATAAGATAGACCACCCAGCTTAGTAAAAGCTTTAAATGTGAATATTCCTTACTGTTTATATTGTTAATTCTTAATTTTCTATAATCTCTTACAGGTGTCTTCATAAATCTATGTTACTTTTTTTCATACCTTTTTATTTGTGAAGCCTCACACGACTGAAGTCACGAGTGTGCGGCGGCAATTCATCAATCTTCTCTCTTCTTTCCCCAGAAGAAAAGTGCCACTGTTCCAGGGCCTGTATGGCATCCAATAGTTGCACCTATATCGAAGATTTCAACCTTTCCGCTGATTTTAGGAAATCTCTCAGATATAAGATCTGCCAAAGCACGCGCTCCCTCTGGATCAGAATTTGAGATAAATACCTTATCTGAATAATCAAGCCCCTTATCTGCTAATTCTTCCATCTTTTCTGCCATACGGAGTATAGCCTTTTTCTTAGTACGTATCTTCTCCCTTGAAATGAGTCTTCCCATATAATCTACATTAAGAAGCGGACAAATACTGAGAACTTTCCCTATCGCTCCTGCTGTTTTTGAAACTCTGCCACCTCTGATAAAGAAAGTAAGATCAGAAGAAAAGAACCAATGGTTAACATAAAGTCTATGTTCCTCGGCCCATTTATATAGCTCTTCAAAATCCATCCCGTTATTTTTAAGATCTGACAGTTTATCCATAAAAAGGCCATAACCTGACGAGGCCTCTAATGAATCAACGATATAGATCTTTCTTTCAGGAAACTGTTCCTTTAAGATTTCTGCCGCCTGACAAGCCGAACTATAAGTACCTGAAATGCCTGTTGAAAGCGTGCAATGGATGATATCATTTCCTTCCTGTAAAAATGATGTAAAATATTCTATATACTCTCCCACGCTTACCTGTGATGTTTTAGCATCTGCACCATCCAACATCCTTTTATGAAGATCGGCAGTTTTTACAGACACTCCCATATCATCCTTATAAGGAACTCCATCAACTGTATAGTTAAAGCATATATAATTTATATTCTTTTTTTTCATCCAGTCGGGATTTAAATCTACTGTTGAACAACAGCTTAAAACAAATTTAGACATTAATTAATTAAAACCTCTCTCGTATAAGTCTTTCCCTGTAATAACAGAGCCCATATAAGTCACTATAAAGGAAATTATAACATGTCACTATTTACTGTCAATTACTTTAAATGTGTAGTTTTAGTTAACTAAAATAAAGGCTTATTTTACTGTGAAATTTTAGACATACTTATGCAAGTATCATGGCATAAAAGTCAATATTATGCTATGCCCCAGTTTCTTGCCAGCCCTTGATTTTAAAGGACTTGCAACCGTTTGCGCACTTGTGCATTTTTGCATATTTTCTCTAATCCCGGTACCGTTTTTAGTTAAACTTGCACGATTGACTATAACCATAAAAGACTGCTATTCTTTAAATATAAAATAGTATCATTGTATGATTTATAAAAAACACTATATACCAGTTGGAAAATAAAGGAGAAACATTAATGAGCGAGTTAATAAACTGCGTTGAAATGACAGCTCTTAATCCCGGCGTTATCAAGAGTTACACCGGAAAAGGTGTCAACACAATCAGATATTACGTAGGTGAGGTTTCATCAGAAGATACATTTTCTATCAACGATGTGCTCCCTGTAGTTAAAGAGGCTGTTTCACTTGGCATGAATTGGATCATGCATCTTAACATGAGAAATATCATAACAGCCGATGGTTCTGCTATTCCAAATGAACCTCGTATGTTCATCAGAGCTTCTGAAAGAAAGATTTTTGAATTTGTATTGAATAATCTTAAGAGATTAGCTGCTGAAAACGCCCTTCCTTCAATCGTTGAGATCGACTGTGAGATGGGCCGCGTCTTCCCGGAAGTTAAGCTTGGTTCTGATGAAGAAAAGAGAGTTCTTAATGCAGCCATCAATGGTGCAACAGCAGAGAACCCAAAGATGAAAATTATGTTCTATCTTTCAGCAGGTCTCGATAATGAAGTATGTAAGAAAGCTATTAACCGTTTCACTGTTGCCGGTGGAAGACCATTCCATCATCTCTCAGTAGATTTTTCTGAGAAAAAAACTTCAGATCTTTTACCATTCAGCAAGAATATCAGTGATCTTTCAAGACGTTTCGATAAGGATATCATTATCGTAGAAACATCAGCGTCATGCACAGATGAAGTCCAGGATATGCTCATCCAGCATCTTGCTAACATTCCTTTCGATAAAGGACTTGGAGTAATATTCTCGGATAAAACATACGCATAACTTATAAACTTAAATTGTTGGTTTTTCATTCCTTCATAAAAAAGCTGCAATCTTTATCGATTGCAGCTTTTTTATTTACCTTATATTTTCTTTTCTGACATCCAGATCATTTTTCTTATTTTTTATCTTTTTTATTATGCTTTTCTTTATTTTTCTTCTTATGCTCTTTTGAAGCTTTCTTTTCTTTTTCTTCTTTATAGAGCTGTTCAGATTTCTTCTCTTCTTCTCTAAGATACTCCACTACTGGGGCTTTCTTCTTTTTCTCAGGAAGAATAGGGTCAATAAAAAGCGATTCATAATAATGATACAAAGCCTTATACTCTTCACTATAGCTGTCATTTGCGTGGCCGTGCATTTCGTCAAAGTCTCTGTCTCCTCCAACTCTCTTAATTACATGGAGGGCTATATTAGAACAGTGAGATGAGATACGCTCAAAACAGTTAAGAAGATCAAAAAGAGCAACGCCGCCTGCTATTGAACAAACGCCTTCATTAAGTCTCTCAACATGATGCGACTTGATTATCTCTTTTAACTTATCAACTGACTCAGCTATAGGCTCAACTCTTATAGCAAGTGAAGAATCCTTATCTTCAAAAGACTTAAATGTTGTCTTAAGTACATAATCTACTGCACTGATGATAGAATTGGTCTCTGCATGTCCATTTGGCGAGAAATGAATTCCCTGCTCATTTTTCTCCCTTGCCACATATGCAATATTCATACAATAATCGCCGGTTCTCTCCAGATCTCCTATAGAGTTAAGGATTTCTGAAACCAGAAGCTTTTCATCACTCGAAAGCCTCTTTCTATCAATCTTTATAATATAAGCTGTAAGTAAGGTCTCACACTTATCAATAAAGTTTTCATTTTCCTCTAAGTGAGGGAACTTCGTCTCATCATAATCATAGATAAGTCCGGTTGCAATCTGATAGTTCTCATAGATTGCATCCTTCATCTCTAAGATAAGCGCCTTACACTGTTCCAAGGCAATCGATGGTGTATTGAGAAGCCTTTCATCCAACTTAGCAAGTGCTGTATCTGTCTTTGAATCTTCATCTCCACCAACAAGTTTAGCTGTAAAATCTGTAAACTTGCTTGTTAATGGAAGAAGGATCATACTTGTAAGGAAGTTGAAACCAAAATGAACATTAGCTATATCACCACGATTAACTACATTTTCCATAAATGGAAGACCAACTGTGTAATAAAGGCTATAAATTCCAAAAAGACAGATTATAGCGCCAAATATATTCATAAAGATATATGCTATAGAAACTCTCTTCGCTTTTTTATTTGCGCCGATAGCCGCCATTATGATAGGCATACATTTACCGATATTCTGACCGATGATTATCGGAATAGCAATACTAAATGTTACTGTCCCAGTTGCTGAAAGGGCCTGAAGGATACCAACTGAGGCAGATGAACTCTGGATAACAGCTGTAATAACAAGACCTATCAACACTCCTAAAAATGGATTACTGAATGAAACAAATAATTTCTGAAAGGATTCAGATTCCCTGAGAGGTTCAAATACCTCTTCCATCATTGTCATTCCATAGAAAAGAATGCCAAGACCGATCATTATCCCTGCCACATCTTTAAGTTTTTTCTTCTTTGCAAAAAGTAAGATGAATGCTCCAACACCTGCTAACATAGGAGCAAATGAAGACGGCTTAAGCAACTGTAAGACAATACTGCCAGAACCAAGATCACCAAGTCTTAGGATCTGTGATGTTACTGTACTTCCTACGTTTGCGCCAAAAACTACTGGTATAGCCTGAATAACTTTCATGATACCGGCGTTAACAAAACCGATAAGCATAATAGTGGTTGCCGCCGAGCTTTGTATTATGGCTGTTACACCTGTTCCAAGACCCCAACCCTTAATACTTCCTACTCCTTTTTTCTTACTTGTAGTAAGTTTCTCCAGGATTTTTTCAAGTTCTCCACCTGCCAGTTTCTCCAGAGACTGTCCCATAAGGCTCATTCCATAAAGGAAAAGTCCAACACCTCCGAACAGCTTGAGAATCGATAGAATGTCCATATTTTTCTCCTCTTATTCTTTCACAT
>CAMKMR010000157.1 GCA_946413945.1 uncultured Lachnospiraceae bacterium
TCTCACTGAGCTTAGATGTTACAGATCTTTAAGAGATTCAAAAAAATTAGAGAGATCCCTTGGTACACTTGGGGGAGGGAATCATTTTATTGAGATAGACAGATCAGAAGACGGAAGCTACTACCTGGTAATCCACTCAGGTTCGAGAAACTTAGGAAAGCAGGTGGCGGAAATCTATCAGCAGCTGGCAGTGGACCTTCATATGGGAAAGGAGGAATATTTTAAGAAAAGGGATGCGATTATCCGCGAATATAAAGAAGCTGGAAGAAGAAATGAAATCCAGCAGGCACTTAATGAGTTGAAAAAATCGCTTGAAGCAAAGCAGCTGGGCGTTCCGGAGGATATCTGCTGGTTATATGGATCATTTTTGGAGGACTATCTTCACGATGTGGAGATCTGCCAGAGATTTGCAAGAAGAAGCAGAGAGCTGATGGCAGAGATAATCCTTGAAAGAACAGGACTTTGCGGGGGAGAGTCATTTCATACGATCCACAACTATATTGATACATCGGAAATGATCCTTCGAAAGGGTGCTATTGCGGCTCATAAGGATGAACTTGTGCTTATCCCGATCAATATGAGAGACGGGGCGGTGCTTGCTAAAGGAAAGGGAAATCCGGAATGGAATTATTCCGCGCCTCATGGTGCCGGCCGCCTTATGTCCAGAAGAAAGGCAAAGGAAACGCTTGATATGCAGGCGTATATTGACACTATGAAAGGTATTTACACAACATCCGTGAATGAAGATACTCTTGATGAGGCGCCAATGGCCTATAAATCTTTGGAGGATATAATAGACGTTATAAGAGATTCGGTGGATATCATAGATATCATAAAGCCGGTTTATAATTTCAAAGCTTCCGGGGATAAAAAGCCCTGGGATAAATAGTTAACATAAAAGTGGACCAGGGGGACTGTCCCCTAGGTCCATTTTTATGTTAACTACTTGTCATGTTTTAGAAGAAATCACCCGTTTGGGTGAAGCACTATAGGGTCTTACATGCTAGAATCAAGGAGATTATGATATGTGAGGAGGAAACTAATCATGAAAAAACGAATACTTATAGGTACCCTGTCTCTTGTAATTGCAGCATCGATGATAGGATGCGGTAAGGATGCACCAAAAACTGATAATACTACTCAAGAAGCAACAACACAGGCGCTTTCCCCAGAAGAAATGTATCCGGCTACGATAAAGCCTGAAAATATCCATCCAGGTTCTCTTAATTCCGATGAGGATACAAGTGATCGCTGGTATCCAAATGGCGACATATCAGCAGATAAATGCTTTACATTAACACAGACTTCAAAGCGTGACGATAGCGTTGGACTTTCGTTGTGTCTTTATAAAGTAATAGAGTCTGGTGAGCTGGGTGATATGTGTGATGTGGTACTTCGAGACGGTGGAAATGGACATGCCATTACGCCGGAATTTACTTTTATGGCTGATAAGACTCAGAAGTTTGAATTTGATCTTACTTTCCAGGATAATTTCACATGCTATGATTTTAAGACAAATACTGTATGGAAGAGATGTCATCCTGATTATGGATGCAAGGACCAAAAATGGTACGACGATGCATTTTCAGGTCTTGTAGCATATCGTGATCTTTCATCAGTAAAGTATCAGCAGATTGTAATGAATGAGGATCACACATTCGTAGAATCAGTTACAGATATGGACGACATGACTGGTCGTTGGGAAGTTCAGGCAGCAAATGTACTTATGCTGATCTATGACAATCCTGAGGATGGTATCCAGTCAATCGATGGCGGCGGACTTCTAGAAGACGGTGGAGAGTCTGCGAGAGAAACAACAAATACAAGTAACTGGCAGCAGGAATTCAATATTTCTGCAGATGGAAAGGTAACTGAATTTGGACTTTTCCCTACATACGATGATGATATGAATCTTAAAGGATATGATTCTGCATTCGAGCTTACAACAAAGGAAAATTTAGAAGCAATTGAAAAGGAAAAGAAAGAAAAGGCAGAAAAGTCAAAGTCAGGCGGAAGCCCTTATCCAGTTCCAGAAGTTGAAAATATCATGGATATCAACTTCGATGGTGTAAATATGGAACAGGATCCTGACTACGTATTTACAGCTGTTGACTGGGCGAAGAGAGATGAAATAAGCAGAGATCTTCGCGATGGAAAATATGACGGATATGTATTTGAAATTAAAGGTAAATTTAAGGGCTCATCAGTAAATGTTCCATCTGAAGACGGGGAACATAATTTCACTTTCCCTATCTGGAGAGTTGGTAACTTTGAAAAGCCAGCTACAGATAGCACTGTAACTATAAAAGGTGTATTATGGCATTCTGGAAACAATTATTATGTTTTCTATGATGAAGCACATATCAAAGTTGAAGAATAAAATCATATGGTTTAGTTAACATAAAATGGACCTATGCCCCGGGACTATGGTCCATTTCTATGGTCTATTTTAAACATCTAATAAAAATGGCAGCAAAGAGTATATTCTTTGATGCCATTTTTTTTGCTGCATTATGTTATTTGCGTATATAATACACAAAATGATGAAAATATTATAAGGTTGTTGGGAAAGGTGAAATAATGTAGAAAAAATGTTATATTAATTTTAAAACAATCAATGGTAATCAGTATATTTATGATTCTAATACGGGTTGTGTTATAGCTTGTGATGAGATAATGAAAGAATGCATTGATTTATATAACCATGGAGGAAACAAAACAAATTTTATTCGGAAAATATAATAATGCATTGATTAATAAATTTAAATGATCAGACAATTGATGAAGCATTTTGTGATGAAAAAATATCAAGATACTGGTTAAAAATTAGGGATATATCAGGATGTGAAAAGTGTGCATTAAAATGGATGTGTAATGACTGTATGGCACTTCTTGATTTTTTTAAAGAAAATAATAAGAATGGGAAGTATATTTGTGGAAAGCAATAATTTACTAGAGATTAAAAATGTAATAAAAAAATATGGTGATAAGCTGATCATAAATAATTTGACTATGTCTATTAAGAAAAATCAGATATATGGTTTGATAGGAGAAAATGGTTCTGGTAAAACCACATTATTAAAAATGATATCAGATATAGTTGATTATGATAGCGGGACGATTTCATTTATTGATAATAAATGCTCTATTGGACTTGTGTTAGATGAAAATGGATTATATTCTCAATATTCAGTATGGTTTAATATGGAATTTTTTGCAAGACTCTATGGTGTTTATGAAAAAGAATATGTAAAAAAATATATAAATATGGTTGATCTGCAAGAATATGAAAAAGTCCCAATAAATAAATTATCAAAGGGATTAAAAAGAAGAGTTGTTTTAGCAAGAGCTTTGATGATAAAGCCAAATCTATTATTACTTGATGAGGCATATGATGGCTTAGATATAAAGTCTAGAACTATTATTTCTAAATGCATACAAAACTGGGTGAAAAATGGAAATAATAGTGCCATATTTGTATCTCATAATATCGATGAAATTGTAGATTTATGTAGCCAGGTTGGAATTATCAAAAATGGGATGATTGCATTTGAAGGTGAAATAGATAACATAGAACGAATGAAGTATAAACATTTAGAGATAGTTGTTCAAAAAACTGATGTTATTAAAGAAATATTAGAAAACAAAAACTTACAGTATGAATTTGATGGTGAAAGATTTAAAGTAAAGTCAAGTGAAGCTGAGGCTGATGATTTGATAGAAATGATACAGAATAATCGGATTATCATTAGAGAATTAACAAAAAAATATTTTAATCTAAAGGAAATATATTTAAAAGTATATGAAGGACACAATTTTTAAAACAATAATGTGGAAAGAAAACAGAATCTTTTTTAAATCATGCTTTCCGATTTGCATTCTATATTTTGGTATGGAGTTATATTTTTTTCTGAATAATATTAGTAATGTTATATTTATCAATGAAGATTTATTGAGAGGCCAGTTATTTACTTTTACCTGCGTTAATATAGCGTTGGTCGGTAGTCTTGTTTCAAGTTTTAATATGGGATTTGATTTAAAAGCAAAGATACTGCCTGTGTTATTGGGAATGACAAAAAAGAAAGAGATAATATGGCTGGCAAAAACTATATATAGTTTTATAGTTGGCGTTGCTTTTTCTTTTATAGGTATAGTTGCTATGATCTTTACATATAGTAAAAAAGGCAATTTAAATAATATTATGTCAGATTTTGAATATGTATTAGCAGGGGTTATAGTTGGACTAGCATTTATTACAATAAACATGTTTTTTATATGGATAATAAAGTATGAAGTAATTATGACATTGATGTCATTGATATTACCAGTTGTATTAATAGTTACAATTGTTAATCTTATAGATTATCTCCAAAAGCTGTCTTTTATTGTAATAGGAATTACAACAATAATAAGTATTGCGTTAATCTTTGGTTCGGTTTTCTTAATTAAGAAGATACCAAATTCATTATTTGTGGATAAGGTATAAATAATTTTAGAATGAGGTAAAAGGTATGTCTTGTGGATTTGCATGTGGACTGATTTGTGTAGGATCGGTTGCATCAGGATGTACAGTTGCACCAGGGTGTACAGTTGCGTGTGCTTTAACTGCAACACTTGGAACTGTTGTTGCTGCAGCATCATTAAGTGGTACAGTAGGCGCATCTGTTAGTGGAAATGTAGCTGACTAACAACAATATAGTCATTTTATAATAGCAAATTAATGACAAGCTAATTATTTACTTGGAGTTATTTGCTATTATCTTATTTATCCAAATTCTAAAGGAAATAGGTATGTGTGATAAAGAATTATTAGTTTATTTACAAAAAAATGCCAAAACAAAACTAGAATTTGCTCATAACTATTATCAGCAAAAATATAGGTCATATTGTATTTATGAAAAGAATGTAAAAGATAAGTGCAAAGCTATATTAGTTGCTATTATAATTATATCATTAATATTCCTATTAATTGCATTTGTGATCTTTATGATAAAAGCTTTTATAATACCATCAAAAATGATGAGTTTACCTATGCA
>CAMKMR010000158.1 GCA_946413945.1 uncultured Lachnospiraceae bacterium
GAACAGACCAAAAATAAATATCAACATACTGACAACTATCACTATCGGATACCCCCATCTAGTATTTAGCTCCGGCATATATTTAAAATTCATTCCATACCAGCCTACAATAAGAGTCAGCGGCATAAAGATTGTTGTAACTATTGTAAGGATAGTCATTATCCTGTTCTGTTTTACATCAATCTGAGTCTGATACATATCTCGAAGCTGCATCGTATAATCTCTAAGGGATGCAGCAAAATCATGCAATCTTGTCACTCTATCTGTAAAAAGCCTGAAATATCTTGTATTCTCATGCTTAAAGAAATTATTTTCATTTTCCTGCAACTCTTGTCCTAAGTCTATAAGCTGCTCATAATGAACCCTGAGGTTTCTAAGATCACTCCTGATTTCATTTACCCTTGAAAGATCAAGTTCAGCAGATGAATAAATGATATCTTCTTCTAAACTTGCCAGTTCCTCTTCAAAACTCTCCAAAATATTAAGATCTCGGTAAATGATCGTTTCAAGAAAATCATAAATAAATCTTTCAAGACTCGGAATTCTCCACTTCTTGGTTCTAGCTATCCTTTTTAATATCCTTGCAACTACTCCTGTTGAATCAATGAATACTATTCCCTTTTCATCAAGCGCAAACGCATACTGATAGTCATCTCCACAGATATCTCGTCTACTTGGAACCGAAAATGTTCCTGTAAGAGAATCATAGTTTACTTCTGCTTTTGTATTATGGATATCCTCTGTATTGATATCCATTTCAATACCCATATCAAATCTGTTCTGCTGATTTTTCCATTCTTCCATATCAAGTACAGCAACATACTGATACTCGCCTTTTTTTATTTCTTCAAATGTACATTCGGTTAGTGTTTCTTTTATAAGATAATACATGGCTTTTACCTCCATTCTTACATAGTATATCACAAACCTATCTCGCCTTGCGACAATCACTATTGCAAAAGCCTTTCTATAGTCTTTGACAGTTTGAGGGTATAAAAACGGCCGCAAATCCACTATAAAGAACGATGGATAAATATTACAATAAAAAAAACTCCGCAGACGGCTTATTTACGCCGTTTGTGGAGTTTTTACCTTTTCTAAACTGTCAAAGGCGAGATCACAAAACAGTTTTTTAGTCAAGACCTCTTATGTATCTGAATGTATCTTAATGTTAAAAAAATAGCTCTAAGAAAATTATCCAGCACCATACAGTACCATACAAAATCAAGGCCTGCTCCAAATATTTTTACTCCGATCCCACATATTGCAACCCTCGAGATCCACATAGTAAGCGTTCCGATGACAAATGGCTCCTTAGTTCTTCCAGCCCCTTCAAAGATACCTTGCATCACCAGACTTAAGGCAAATATAGGTTCACTGAATGCAACTATCCTTAAACATCCGCTTGCCATTGAGATTATTTTTTTATCATTAGAAAACGAAGCTGTTATCTGTCCTGAATTGATAAAAAGTATTATGCCTAATATCAACATACTTCCCATAGCCAGTATGGTAGATAACTTTACAATAGAATTAAACTTTTTGTCATCTTTTTCTCCCAGAGTCTGCCCGACCAAAGGTGCAACTGCCCTTTCCATTCCAACTGCCGGAATATAAAAGAATGCTTCCGTTGTATACGCAATTGAATGAGCAGCCAGTTCCACTGTTCCCAGCGATGTAACATATGTGGTAAATATCAGTCTACCCAATCCGGTTATAAATCCATTTAATGCCGATGGAACACCCACCTTAAAAAAAGTCCCAAGCATTTTAGGATCAGGTAAAGATTTCTCAAACCCCAGCTTCTCCTTTCTTTTCACCATGATAAGGATTATAATCCCTCCCACAGCGACAGAAATGGCCGTTCCTATAGCAGCGCCATTAACGCCTAATCCAAATCCAAATAACTTGATATTTTTACCAAACACCTTCACGACTCTGGATGGAAATATAAAAATATAATTAAAAATGATATCAAGTATATCTACAAGTCCGTTAACGATCATTAATGCCTTTACATATCCTACAGATCTCATTAAGGAACCAAGTATAGAGGTAACAACAAAAAGTAACAGACTTGAATATGCTATGATAAAATAATTTCTGAATTCTACCCTTAATTTATTATCAAACCCCATAATAACAGGCACAATAAACGCTAGTAGCAACGCAAGGAGAAAAAATGTAATTCCAATTATTATTGAATAATATAACGCCTGAGTTGATGCTCTTTTAACTGCGTCTTCATCTCTCTCCCCATACTTTTTTGCTGTATACGCAAGTACCCCCGTTGCCATATTGGCCGCCGGGAATTTTATAACAAACTGTACCTGCGATGCCAGTCCTACAACTGCTGTTGCCTTCACGCCCAAGGAACCTACCATCCATAAATCTATATATTGAACCAATGCCTGAAGTGCAAACTCAATTATTGCCGGTATTGCATATTTAAATATAATACATATCGGGTTGAATAACTCTCTCAAGAAATTTTTTGGTTCGTTCCTGCTTTGGATGGAAAAAGATCTCATCTGCCGTTCCCTCCTCAACTACATTTCCATCAGCCATAAAAACGACTTTGTCCGCTACTTCCTGAGCAAACTGCATTTCATGAGTAACGATCACCATTGTTATTCCTTTTTTTGCGACTTTCTTTATTACTGCTAATGTTTCTCCTACAAGTTCAGGATCAAGGGCTGAAGTAGGTTCATCAAATAGTATTACTTCCGGCTGAAGTGCAACTGCTCTTGCAATTCCTACCCTTTGCTGCTGTCCACCTGAAAGCTGCGAAGGATAATGATCTTTTTTATCCAACAGTCCTACCCATTCCAACGCGTCCTCTGCTTTCTTTACAGCTTCCTTTTTAGGAATTTTCTGGACAACTGTAAGTCCTTCCATCACATTCTGCAGTGCAGTTTTATTAGCAAATAAACCATAGTTCTGAAATACAAATGCCGTTTTCCTTCTTACGTTTAAAATGTCTTTTGAGCTTGCTTTATGAAGATCATATGTATCTCCAAAAACAAGCGTACCTGAGTCGGCACGTTCCAAAAAATTAATGCAACGAAGAAGCGTTGTCTTTCCCGAACCACTTGGGCCAAGTATAGCCACTACCTGTCCATCATCTACAGATAGAGATACATCTTTTAATACTTCTAGTTTTCCAAAACTCTTTTTAACATTTTTAAGCTCTATCATATCGGAATCTTTTGCTCCTCCTTTCCAATAATTTAAGTACCATCTCAAATATTATCGTTATCAGCCAGTAAACCAGGGCAGCTGCGATATAGCCTTCTAAAAATCTATATGAAGCAACACAAGGAGTAATTGCTGCAACCATTATTTCTGTAATTCCAATCTGTGAGATAAGATTTGATCCCTTGATAGTACCAACCGTTGAATTAGTAAGCATTGGCAACATTACTGGTATTATCTGTGGAAATATGATTCTTACAAAAGTCTGCCTTTTAGTTAGACCTATGGTATATCCCGCCTCAAATTGCAATGTATCAACGGAATTTAATGCTCCTAATGATGTTTCACTTACAGAACATGATAAACCTAATATCAAAACAATGTACGCCACAAGTACTATATTCACATCACTGATATCAGTCTTTATATGAAAAAACTTTGCAAATGAATCAAAATTTGTAAGATAGATTATATTAAATACTACTAAAGCAACCATTGTAGGTATCCCCTGATATATTGTTGTAAATACTGTCAATATCTGGGATATTACCGGAATTTTATAAAATCTTATAATTCCGGAAATGGTCCCTAAAATTGCTCCGGCTATAACAACTATAAGTGTCAGTTTTATAGTAGCAGGCGCATATTTTAAGGCACTAAGGAGCGCTTTATAAAATACGGCTGAATCAAAACTCATATCTTCGCCCTCCTTCCATAAGAAATATTTTTATTAATCTTTTTAAAAATAAGTCTTAGGATCAGACAGAATAGAACATAGATCAGTGTAACCACCAGAAATCCTTCTAATGAATGCCCATCTGCAACTCCAAGGGTTTTTGCCCTCCCCATCAGGTCTATTACTCCCAGAGAATATGCCAGTGATGTATTATGAAAGACTCCTATCATATCTACTCCGTAAGGGGGAAGTGCAATTCTTATTGCCTGAGGAATTATTATCCTTCTATAAGCCTGCAGATTGGTCATTCCTACCGTAAGTGCAGCTTCCTTCTGGGTATGATCCACTGAAGTAATGGCACTTCTGAATATTTCTCCAAGGAAAGCTCCCTCATTTAGTACTATCGCTATATCAACAAATATGATAGTATTCCAGCCATTAATATCTATGTTAAATACCGATTGAATAAGTAATGGCAAACCATAATAAACTATCATCATCTGCACCAGTAGTGGTGTACCTCTCATAAATGAGATATACACCTGAAGCAACTGCTTTATTACCGGTATTTTCTTGATGTTTATAAGTGCAACTATTATTCCTAGTATTGTTCCAAATATCATACTAGCTATAAGCATTCCCAAAGAAACTTTAATATATGGTAATATCTGAATTATTCTTTTCAGAAATCTATTAAAATCCAGGAATTCACTCATTATTATTCTTCATCTCCTGTAAAGTCACCACCAAGCCATTTTTCGGAAAGTTCTGCAAGCTTTCCATTTTCTTTTAAAGTCTTTAATGCCCCATCAACCGCCTTCTGAAGTTCCACATCATCCTTTCTGTAAAGATAATAGGTTTTAGAATTATTAATAGGTTCACCCACTGCCTTTGAGAAATTCTTATCACCGGCAATTTCATTTCTTCTTTCTGTATCACGCTTTGTTGATACTGTAGCTGCAACTGCCCCGCTTCTTAACTGTGCTATACCCTCTTCTGAAGTCTGACCGGAATGATTTACTATCTCTACAGCTTCATCAGGATGCTCTTCATTCCATTTTGTAAGGATCTGGTTTGTAGCACTTGTAGTACCTCCACCTTCAATCTTTTTTCCTTTTAAATCTTAT
>CAMKMR010000159.1 GCA_946413945.1 uncultured Lachnospiraceae bacterium
ACCAAAAACGCAGAGTCATTATAATTCCCCTGCGTTTCTGGCATCCTCCTTCCAATAATTTTTGTTGGTTAGCGACACGCTTCCTTTTTGCGTGCCGGTATGTTGATAGTTACATACATAAGCCCGTCGACTGGCTTATGCTTTACGGCCGTAATGTTAAGATAAAAGCGAGATCCGATGCCTTTTATTGACTATCAGATTCGCTATCATCCTCTTCTGGTACTTCGATGACTTCATATTCGTCATCAGCTTTCAATATTAACTTGTGATTAAGATAATCCTCTATCTTGAAAAGGTTATTCTTATTTGCATCCGCTGTATATTTGTAATTAGGATGCTGTGTCAGATCATATTTATCTGACAAAAACGGCCTCACGCCTCGTACCTGAACTATACATTTTGAGCCATCCATTACTGCCAGCTCATCTATGCTCATGAGGTCATGACCGAGTTTTTGATAATTCATGTTGTAACTAGCTGCCTGTCCTCTGGACTCGCCAGTGTTGTACATGTCGATAGTTTCTTTTCCCAGGATAGTATTGAGATCCTTAAGGGTTGTCTGCTCTGAACCTCCAAGGAAAATCTGACTATCACAGTTGCCTATGATTGTGTCAGCATTATCCTTATAGATTGCCTTAAGCTGTGATTTTGCCTGTAGCACAAGAGCCGCAGAAATCTCTCGGCTTCTGATGGTTGCCATAAGTTTCTCCAGATTAGGTATCTGTCCGATATTGGCTGCCTCATCGATTAGGCATCTCACATGCACCGGAAGTCTTCCTCCATGCACATCATCCGCTTTTTCACAAAGCAAATTAAAGAGCTGCGTGTAGATCATACTGATAAGGAAGTTAAAAGTTGCATCTGTATCTGACATAATCAGAAATAGAACTGTCTTTTTCTCTCCCAACTGATCAAGCTCCAGCTCATCATAAGCTGTAATCTCCCTAAGTTCTGCAATATCAAATGCTGCAAGTCTCGCACCGCAACTCACAAGAATCGATTTAGCTGTTTTGCCAGCCGCAAGCTTGAACTTGGCATATTGGCGCACTGCAAAATGCTCCGGATTCTCCGCTGCAAGCTCATCAAAGAGGTTATCTACCGCATTTTTAAACGTCTCATCGTCCTCCCTGACTTCCATGGAATTGATCATCTCCAGAAGTGTGTTGAAGTTCTTTTCAGGCTTTGGTGACTCATAATAGATATAGCCAATAAGCGCTGTATATAGCAGTTTCTCAGCCTTCTCCCAAAATTCATCACCGCCCTTACCTTCGCCCTTTGTATTGGCGATGAGTGCTGTCACAAGCTTTAAGATATCCTTCTCTGAATGAATGTATGAAAAAGGATTATAATGCATCGACTTCTTAAAGTTGATAGTATTAAACACCTTAATGTTGTAACCAGCCTCTACAAAGGCATTCCCAACTTCGTTGATGACGGTTCCCTTTGGATCGGTGAGTACATAGGAACTATGCATCTGGAGGAGATTCGGCTTTATAAAAAAACGAGTCTTACCTGATCCGGAGCCACCTACTACAAGGACGTTTTTGTTCCTGGCATACTTAGGCTCTTTGGGACGTGAATTCATGGTCATACGCTCTGTCTGGGATAAAATGATATTGTTTTCAAATTTCTCATCCATAAAAGGCTCTATGTCTTCTCTTTTACCCCATCGGGCTGAGCCATATTCCTGGTCATGACGAAATTTCTTAGCATTTTTGCCTTTGATGTAGACCGCTAGTCTCAGTGCTGCTCCAAAGAAGACTCCTACCATCAGATCAAAGGGCTGCAGGCTTGGCAATATGTTTGCAAAAGCAGTTTTAAAACCACCATACAAAATAAGCCCCTGCATCTTCTCAGACATATTACTGCCCCATGAGATTCTCCATGCTTCACCTAAATTCGTACAAAAGAGACCTACAAGTACATAGGGGATATTGAGGATAAGCAGTTTTTTTGTTTTCCCACTCATCGCACATTCTCCTTTTTCTTCTCTACTTCTTTCTTAGGTTTCTTGGCTATCTCTGCTTTCAGCTTTTTTAACTTCTCCAGAGTGCTGGGACGTTCCCTCTCTTTCGTTTTTTTTACAATTTTCTTTGTGTACTGATCCAATACAGCCTGAATAGCGTCTGTATCTCTAGCTTTAAAGAAAACTGTATATCGAGGCTTGTCCTTGCCTGCTGACTTATCTTTTACAATGGCAAAATCAACACCATATTTACCAGCAATCTTCTTGAACTGTCGCATTGACTCACCACTAACTTCAAGGCTTGTAACTCCCTGATTCTGCTGTACAAGCTGCTTGACTGACTGTTTCCCACGAATAGGCATATTCTTTTTATTTGCCCTGTGAGCAAGATAAGCTTTAAGAGCTCTTACAAGAACTCTGGCTGTAGGCTTTGCTCCATAATGGAAAGCAAAACGTATACTCTCTTTTGATACTTCTTCATTCAAGCAGCTTCACCCCGTCTCTGACTTAAGATTTGTGCCATGCAAGGGAAACAAAATGGTCTGCCCTTTCCATAAACACATGGAGTCTTACAGTTGCAGGGCATAGCTCCAGCAAGTGATGGTTCTGTGGTGTTACCGCAAAAGGTTTTGCCTTTACCATACTGTTTTCTGTTATGATGCCTAGACATTTTTCACCTCCAAAAGTAAAGGTGCCAGCTGCCATCGCAACTGACACCCATATTGATTACAGATTAAAGCTCAGGTCCATTCTTTGACTTGTGCTTATCGACAGGATCTTTCTTAGGCTGCTTTGCAATCTTCTCCTTCTCAGCCTTGAGTTTTGCAAGAGTTGAAGGCTTCTCCTCATGCTCACCTTCTCTTGTCTCCTCTTTTTCCGGAGACTTGATCACATCCCTTTCCTGGGCACGAACCTCAAATTTCTCCGCAAGCTCGAATACCTTTTCCTTTGAATCGTAGTGATAAACGCTGTCGGTAAGCTTATCTTCCGGTGCAACCTGTGTTGCATTGACCTCTCTTACCATCTGCTCCAGAGCTGCCCTGTCGAACTGTCCATTGTCCTTCACAAGCAAAATTTCATGGATAGATGAAGGTAAAATGTAGAAGTCACCACCGAGCTTTTCTGCAGCCTCATCCATGAAGTTCTGGTATGCAAGTACACTTGCTCCCTGAACCTTATCAGGTACTGTTGCTACATAAATTGGCTCATCAGGTACAGGACCAAGACCAAGCATCTCTGCCTGCTCTGCTCCCATCATCTCAGCCATCACTTCACTCATGCCCTGAATAACCGCAGGTCTTACCTCAGGAGCAATAGCCATTGCATCAGCATGAAGCTGTTCTGCAGTGATTCCATAAGACTCAAGCATCTTGTTTGTCACAAGAATTGAACTTCTGCCATCATCTGAGGAATCAAGAACGATACGGTAAACAATCGCCATATCCTCCATGTTCTTATGAGGCACATTCTCAAGGAACTCTGCATTTCTCTCTGCAGATACTACTTCCATGGAAAGTTTCTGCTTCATCTGCTCATAGTCGCTGATTGCACTCAAATCAAAGTCAGGTCTTCCCTCAATTGCTCTGCTGGCTGCATCAGCAACCTGATCTGCAATAGTATCGAAGTCCCTTCCATTCTCATACTCTTCAAAAGCCTTGGTAGCACTGATATTTACACCAATGTTTCCGTTCTCAGGCTTCACAGTTACAGCATCATAAGTCTCATTGGCCTTATCCACCTTGTTAAGTGTAACCGAGTACTCTTCACCACCTCTTGAATCAAGACGCTCCTTTACGCTATTAGCAAGCTCTTCCTTAAAAGTTTCAAAATCCATTTTTCATCCTCTTTTCTTATGATTTGTTTTTGAACGCAAAAAACGCCAGCACCGGACTTCCATGTCCAGCCTGACGTTTCATAGTTCGTATTCTTTTGCAAAAGAAATGCACCAGGAGATGCATCTCTCATATTTCTTGGTGCATTATAACAATATCATAGTTTTTTGAGCCTGAAAATTTACAGCGCATAACGTTTAGATAACAAAATATAACAAAACATAACGCAGGGATAACAAGTTATAACATAGCATTCTATCTCAAAAAGCAGACACTAGTCATTACCTTAATTTACATACGCCTTTTTTCTTAATAAGCATGACAAACACAATAATAACCAAAGCATATGCCAAAATCGATATTACAGAAGACTCCATTCCAAAGTCACCACCTGATAAAAGTATAGATTTTGTCTTTAATACATATGTATACAGCGCTCCATCATATGGAGCTATATCTATATGCATTATTCCAAAGGTTGTTGCGTTCCAACATGCATGTACCAATGCATTGTTCCAAAAATTATTAGTGTAAATACATATTACAGAAAACATTATGCCTACGAATGTACCTGCAAATACAAGCTGAATGAAACCGCCTAAACTCATACCACTAGAAAAATGGACCATTCCAAATATAACTGATGGAACAATCGCTGCCACAATCGTATTTGTCTTTTTTTCAAGAAGACCTAATATTACACCTCTAAACGCAAGCTCTTCAACTATTCCAGCTGCTATACTCTGAAATAGTATAGCTCTTGCAACAATTCTAATCTTATCTGCCCCCGGAGCATTAAGCGTTGACCATTCACCAGGCATCATCATGTAGGTGCCTATAACAACTGCAGGAAGTAATATTGCTGATGTGACGCAAACCGCTTTAATATTTGGTTTCTTTATTCTGATACTATCTACTGAAATATTGAAAAGCTTTTCAATCATTAGCTTTTCTCCAAAATATGCTAATAGCACATAAGCAATTGCTTCACAAACAATTCCTACTACCGGAATTTTCAGCAAATCCGCAGGCATTGATGCAAATTGTGCAATTAGCTGAGCCGCTACCAAAATAAATATAGATCCGAAAATTCCAAGTATTACTTTCCACCATGCCAAATTTTCTTCTGTTTTCATAAAATTCTGCCTCCTCACTATTTTTTTATGGCTATGATGCCTGAACAATATGATTTTTGCTCAA
>CAMKMR010000160.1 GCA_946413945.1 uncultured Lachnospiraceae bacterium
CGCTTTACTCACGGTAGCGGCAATAGTCTTTTCCATAAAATTTATTATATTTATGATCAAAGCCTTTATCATTAAATCTGACATGATGGATCTGCCATATACGATCTTTACAAATGTTGAATTGCTAGGTTTTATCGTTGGATTAACTATAATTCTTATTTTATTGGTATATTTTGGCGTGATTTATGGCGATTATTGGTATACGACGCATAAAAATGTAACTTATATGAATGAAAAAAACAGATATTTTTCAAAAGCAGAAAAACTACATGGTATGCTGAAAAATATTGAAGAATTAAATGAAGATGATTTAAATGATATTATTAGTAAAGAAATAGAGGATTTTTGATATTGTTTTTAGCTTGGATTGTAATATAATGAAGGCTGAGTTACATAGTTGAATTTGTATTATAAAAATTTGAGGATTGTTACAGGATTATAGCGGTTGGATTAAATAATCGGGGAAGAGACTATAATTTGAAGGAGCAAAAAACATGAAATATGATCTTCACTGCCATACAAGAGAAGGATCACCAGATGGCAGTATTAAGATTTTTGATTATGCTGCAAAATTAAAATCCTTAGGTTATGCGGGGATGCTGGTAACGGACCACGATACCTATGGAGGATATAGAATGTGGACGAGGCTTAAGGCCCAGGGAAAGACAATTGATGATTTCTATGTTTTAAAGGGTATAGAATATGACACCAGAGATGGTGGGCATGTCATCGTTGTATTGCCGGATGATGCCAAGTGCCCGCTGTTAGAGAGAAGAGGGTTAAAGTTAGAACACCTTGCCAGACTGGTGCATATTTATGGTGGTATCATAGGAGCGGCACATCCTTACGGAAATGGATATTTTGCCATTACAAATACTAAGCTTTACAAAAAAAATAAGAATATCATTAATCTGTTTGATTTTATAGAGGGAAATAATGCAGGTGTGACTGAAGAAGCCAACTGGAGAGCAAAACGCCTTGCTAAGAGATATAACAAACCTACAACTTCAGGATCTGATGCTCACAGGGCAAAACAGATAGGTACAGCTTATACTCAGTTCGATGAACTGATAACCTGTAATAACGACCTTATCAAGGCCATTAAGGGACAGGGAGAGGCAAAGATAATATCTCATTTCAGTACTGACAGGATAGTTTTTATGAATCCAATCATAATACATCTGGGTATCATAGGGTACTGGATCTATAATAAATATAAGGTTCTTACAAATTCATTTGCAAGGAAGAGGCTTATAAAAGATCTTAAAGAAAATAGCTTTACAAAAAAAAAAAATAATGTTTTAATGGGAATGTAAGTTAAAAGTTCTGTGTAACTGACGGATTAGTGGAGTTTACCACAGGGAGCACAGAATAGATGAATTCCTTGAAAATTCAAGCCGACCGTCTGGGTGCTATATATATGAGCGCTCATGTGGTCGGCTTTTTGTGTAGGTGACAGTCCATCAAAAGAGCAATTTTTGTTGCTAGATGAGGCGAGAAAACTGCTGACCAATCGGCGTCACATAATCTGTAATTATGTATGTGTTAAAGGAGGACAAAATGGAAACAAAAGATCTTGCAAAAGAAATTGGAAGCACAACTTATCCTGGAAGAGGAATTGTAGTAGGTGTTACACCTGATAAGAAGAAAGCTGCAGCAGCTTATTTTATCATGGGCCGTTCAGTTAACAGCCGTAACAGAGTATTTGTAGAGGATGGAGAAGGTATCAGGACAGAGGCATTTGATCCATCATTACTTGAGGATCCAAGTCTTATCATCTATGCACCAGTTCGTGTACTTGGTAAGGATACTATCGTAACAAATGGTGATCAGACAGATACGATCTATGAGAGAATGAGTCAGGGTATGACATTTGAGCAGTCTCTTCGTGTAAGAGAGTTCGAGCCGGATGGACCCAATTATACTCCTAGAATATCAGCAATCCTTCACACAGAAGGAAAATTCAGCTTCGAAATGTCTATCTTAAAGTCAAATAATGGTGATCCTGACTGCTGTAACAGATACACATTCTCATATGATAATCCAAAGGCTGGAGAGGGAAGATTCATCCATACTTATATGCAGGATGGAAATCCACTTCCAACATTTGAAGGAGAACCAACTGTTGTTACCATCCCTACAAATGAGCTTGATGAGTTTACAGATATCGTTTGGAATAGCTTAAATGAAGATAATAAGATCTCACTTTTCACAAGATTTATCGATCTTGAGACAGGAAAAGTTGAGACAAAGATCATAAATAAGCACACAAAATAATATTGATACTGTGTTGAATTAAGCATAGTAGTACAGCAAAGATAATGTAGAATAAAGCTTGTAAAAGTATATATATAGAGGAGTATAACATGAAGGAATTAGAATTAAAATATGGCTGTAACCCAAATCAGAAGCCATCAAGAGTATTTATGAAAGATGGAGAGCTTCCTATAACAGTTGTAAACGGAAGACCAGGATATATCAACCTTCTTGATGCATTTAATGGTTGGCAGCTTGTTAAGGAATTAAAGCAGGCTACAGGACTTCCAGCAGCAACATCATTTAAGCATGTTTCACCAGCAGGTGCTGCTGTAGGACTTCCACTTAAGGATATTGAAAAGAAGATCTACTGGGTAGAAGATATGGGTGATCTTTCACCTATGGCATCAGCTTATGCAAGAGCAAGAGGCGCTGACCGTATGTCTTCATTTGGTGATTTCATCGCACTTTCAGATGAATGTGACGCTGATACAGCTCGTCTTATCAAGAGAGAAGTATCTGACGGTGTTATCGCTCCTTCATATTCAGAGGAAGCACTTAGCATCTTAAAGGCTAAGAAGAACGGTAACTACTGTGTTATCCAGATTGATCCAGATTATGTACCAGCTCCAATCGAAACAAAGGATGTATTCGGCGTAACATTTGAACAGGGTAGAAATGAACTTAAGATCGACGATGAGTTCTTTAGCAATGTTGTTACAGCTAATAAGGAAATCCCTGAGGAAGCACGTATCGACCTTGCAATCTCAATGATCACACTTAAGTATACACAGTCTAACTCAGTTTGCTACGTTAAGGGCGGACAGGCAATCGGTATCGGTGCAGGTCAGCAGTCAAGAATCCACTGCACACGTCTTGCAGGTGATAAGGCTGATAAATGGTTCCTTCGCCAGGCTCCACAGGTTCTTAACCTTCCATTTAAGCCAGACATCAGACGTGCAGACAGAGATAACTGCATTGATGTTTATAACTCAGATGATTATATGGATGTACTTGCTGATGGCGAGTGGCAGAAATATTTTACAGAATGTCCTGCTCCATTTACAAAGGAAGAGCGTAAGGCTTGGATCGCACAGAATACAGGAGTATCTCTTGGTTCAGATGCTTTCTTCCCATTTGGAGATAATATTGAAAGAGCACATAGAAGTGGTGTAGAATATATTGCAGAGCCAGGTGGATCAATCCGTGATGATAATGTTATTGAGACATGTGATAAATATAATATCGCTATGTGCTTCACAGGAATCAGATTGTTCCACCACTAATATATTTGAGATGAGGTGGTAGCTATTAAAGTTTTTTGTAAATGTTGTGGAAAACCATTTGATTATGAAATGTATATGGGACTGTGTCCTAAATGTGGCCGTGTATATAGAAAAGGTGAAGGCGACAGGATGACACACATAGAAGAGGGGATTCTCGGCGGTAGCTATCATATTCATGCCAATCAAGCTGGACTTAATAGAGGCATCCCTGGTGTTGAATATAACAGTGCCGGGGTTGATGCTAAAAAATATGTAAATGCGCCTGTCAGAAATGCTAAGAAATATGTAAATGCTCCTATCAAGGGACAAAACAGATATGTAAATAAAGAAACGAATAAACCAGTGATGAATAAGTCTTCTGTTCCAAAGAAGAAAAAAAAGTCAGGCTGTGGTGTTGTGATGTTTATTATTTTAGTACTGTTTTTTATGTTTCCAGAACATGTAGGCAGGCTTTTTGCTGATTTCTTTGTTTGGCTGTTTAATGAACTGTAAATGTAATCTGTAATAAGACATGCGTTTTATTAGAGTAAAAAAATATAAAATAAGGACCAATGGATCATCACTGAACCATTGGTCCTTATTTATTTTTTGGACTATGTTTTTTTTGCAGCCCCTTTTTTTCTTGTGGTATGTTTTATCTGATTATCTTCTTCTTCCCATTATTCTAAGAATTCTAAGGAAGAGGTTGATGAAATCAAGGTAAAGTTCAAGTGCTCCCCAAAGACCGATAACTGTTGGGCTATAACTGCTATGGCTTGAAGCAAGGTTCTTAACCTTCTGAGTATCATAAGCTGTAAGACCAATGAATATTACGATGGTGATTATTGAAACAACATAGTCAACACTGCTAGAGCCAATGATGAAGTTTACGACAGATGCAATAATGACTCCGAAAAGACCGATTGCACAAAGGCTTCCAATATTTGTAAGATCTACCTTTGTTGTTGCTCCGATAAAAGCCATAACACCAAATATTATTGAGCAGATAAGGAATGCGGACTTAATTGATGAACTTTCATAAATAAGTAGTATTATTGAAAGTGAAAATCCATTTACAGCAGCATATGCAAAGAATAAAACATAAGATAATGTAACATTGTTATTCTTCATAGCAGAAGATGCGCCAAATACAAGTCCTAACTCAAGTACGAATGAGACCATAAAGGCTGGATAGCTGATAAGTTCTGGTGTTGCAGAAACCCAGAATGCAACGATTCCTGTTACGAGCAGACCGAGGAACATGTAAAGGAATGTGTTAGTAAGTATTGAGCGAACAGATTCCTCTGATGCTTCATATCTGTTTACTGCACGTCCATTAATAACGGCGTTATTATATGGATTATTGTAATACTGATTCTGGTTCATGTTGCCATACTGATTCTGGTTCATGTTGCCATACTGATTCTGGTTCATGTTGCCATACTGA
>CAMKMR010000161.1 GCA_946413945.1 uncultured Lachnospiraceae bacterium
CCTTTTTATATTTTCCAGAAGAAAAGGATATCTTCTCGCCTTCCAAGCTAAATAGTGGAAAGTATGATGATCAAGGCCCACTGATCCTTTATATTGATAATAACTCTTCATCTTCATTTTCATCACCTTCGCCTCTTATGTCTTTCAACCTTTCTGCACCTTCTGCAATGACTTATCCTCTTTTATTACCTTTAAGCAATAATCAAAATCTGTTCCATTAAATGTTTGCTTATAAAATTTTTTTATTGATACACTATCTATTGCTTTCGCAACATCCTTACATTGTTCAATTAATTCCTTTAGCTCTTCATCATCCAGCCAGACATTTTGCTTGACTCCATATTTTTTTCTTTTAGGTTCTTTTGGAAGCAGGTATTGTTCTTCATTTTTTGCTAAAGCTGCTCTTTTTCTATCTGCATCAGAAGAGCTTTTACCAATATTGTTAATTACTAAAGGGACTTTGATAGAAGTACGCTTACCATCATCCCATACTTCTACTAAACCTCTAGCTTTCAAATAGCTAACAGCATCTGATGTTTCCTTTTCATTTTCTCCAATCAAAGCTGAAAGCTCTCCGATATAACTTCTTTCTGAAGAAGTCTTATCTATTACTATAACTCCACCTTCATCCTCTTCTACGGCTAATGCGCAAAGCTCTATATAAATGGTGAATATTGTATATCCAAGTATAGGAACTTGCTTTATCTGCTGGATCTTATGACTTCTTATGTCTGCAGGCTTTAATCGGAAGTACCAGTACTTATTAGATGTTGACATTACCTATCTCCTTTTTTTCTTTTTCCTTCGTCTTCCAGTAATCCATTAATAGCTTAAGGTCTTCCTCATTTATTACATCTTTAACTAATGAATCCATTGCCATAAGTGGCTCATACTTTATGTATCTCAGGTTTTTAAAATCGCTCTCTGATAATCCTCTTTTTAATTCTGCTCGCAATGTATGCCTTGCTATACCGAGCAATTTTTCAATCTCAGTGACTCTATATCCCTGTGATAATAATTCTTTAAGAACATTTCTTTTTTCAATATTCCATTCATAAGGCCTCATAAAAAACTCCTATCTGGTTACTGGCCTATATATAATGTATATATATATAATTTTCTTTCTTTAGAGCTAATATATATATTAATAGATATATGGGTGGAAATTTCTCCACTAAAAAAATAGACCATAACCGTTTTACCTATTTTCGCAAGGTAATTCGATTATGGTCTATCTTCCAAAACCCTTGATTTTCCTATAAAAGAATTAACTTGCATAATTAACTTTGCAAATTAATTCTAAAACTTAGCCTTATCTAACACGGCCATAAAAGCTCTATAGAGCTGAGATCTTGAAAGTCCAACATAAGCGGCTATATCCTCAACCTTTATAGGATAAGAATAGTTTGTAGCTATAAATTCTATGCTCTTTTGCACATATTCTTCATTAGGATTGCCCTTTTTCTTCTTAGATGCATTTTCTATAAAAAGGGCAAATAATTCATAAAGCCTTCCTGTCATCTGAACCTGATTAAAGAAATCATTACCTCTTACTTCATAGATAGAGATCAGCTTTTTTTCAAGTTCACTGCCATAACTGATATTCTTTAAATAAGGCCTTTCTTTGCTGAAATCTGTTGCTTTTTTTATTAGTTCCGCATCACTGCCCGAAAATCCAACCCAGGCATATTCCCAGGGCTCCTCACTATCTGCCTTGTACTGAGCCAGCTCATCAGGACATATAAGAAAACAGTCCCCTTTAGAAAGACTTATATTTTTTCCGTTAATTATAAGATTTCCTTTACCGCTTAAAACATAATGCACAAGATAATGATCCCTTATTCCAGGACCCCACTGATAATCTGCGTCACATTTTTCCTGACCGACATTATAGACCGAAAGTGAAAGCAGGTCTTTTTCTGTTACTTTATAAGAATGTTTATAATTTCCCATCTGTACGATACTCACCTAAATTTTACATTTTTCATATCACTATATTACTATCTCTATTATTCTTTTTAATATCACTTTGTTGTCATTTTATTTGCATTTTTACACTTCATGCAACATTTTTACATATTCTCAATATTTTTTTTATATATACATTTTAAGTAATAACCATTACAATATACTCAGGTTGAGCTTATAATAAGTTCAGTCGCTATATAAGGAAAATATAATTAGGTTAATAACAGGAGGTATTTAATATGGCAATCCTTGTAACTGGTGGTGCCGGTTTTATTGGAAGTCACACTTGTGTTGAACTTCTTGACGCAGGCTATGAAGTAATTGTTTATGATAATCTTTATAATTCTTCAGAAAAATCTCTTGATAGAGTAAAAGAGATTACTGGAAAAGACCTTACTTTTGTAAAGGGCGATATTCTTGATCCAGTTATGTTAGAGAAAGTTTTCTCTGAAAATAAGATTGAAAGCGTTATCCATTTCGCAGGTCTCAAGGCTGTTGGTGAATCCGTTCAGAAGCCTTGGGAATATTATAACAATAATATTGCAGGAACACTTACTTTGGTTGATGCAATGAGAAAGCACGGATGTAAGAACATCATTTTCTCTTCATCTGCTACTGTTTATGGAGATCCTGCAGAAATTCCTATCACAGAAAAATGTCCAAAGGGCCAGTGCACAAATCCATATGGCTGGACAAAATCAATGCTTGAGCAGATCCTTTCTGATATCCAGAAAGCTGATAATGAATGGAATGTTATCCTTCTTCGTTATTTCAACCCTATCGGTGCTCATCCATCTGGGCGTATGGGTGAAAACCCTAATGGTATTCCAAACAATCTTATGCCTTACATTACTCAGGTTGCTGTCGGTAAGCTTAAAGAACTTGGCGTATTTGGAAACGACTATAATACTCCTGATGGAACAGGTGTCCGCGATTATATCCACGTTGTAGACTTAGCAAAGGGACATGTAGCTGCTCTTTCAAAAATCACAGAGAATCCTGGACTTAAGATCTACAATCTTGGAACAGGTCACGGCTATTCAGTTCTTGATATCGTTACAAACTTCGAAAAAGCAAATGATATCAAGATCCCATATTCTATCAAGCCTCGTCGTGCCGGCGACATTGCAACATGCTACTGCGACCCTTCTCTTGCTAAAGAAGAGATGGGCTGGGAAGCTAAGTTTGGTATAGAAGATATGTGCCGCGATTCTTGGAATTGGCAGAAGAACAATCCAAACGGATACGAAGACTAATTAAAACTGATCATTAAAGCAGTATACAAACAAAAAAATAAGACTCAGCTCTCCGCTAAGTCTTATTTTTTTGTTGTGTTACTTTAGTCCGCCGCGTAAAAACTTTCTGTAACCTGTTTTATAGTAGAACAAAATTCATCGATTGTAAGAGATCCTCTTGCAAAATCAGCAAATACCTGACCTGTCTGATTCTGGAGACCTTCCTTTTTTAACATTGTATGCCAGCCTGATGTCTTGCCTGCATCCATGTACGATTTAATAGATTCTGAAAATTTATTAGCTGCTCTAAATTTACAGTTTTTATCAGGACTGATAAGACCAGCTTCTTCAACAAGTATCCTCTCTGCTGACTCTGTATAGCACCAGTTAAGGAATTCCTTTGCCTCATCAACTTTTCCGCCATTATAAACTGCCCAGTATGATGGAGCTCCAGCAATGATAGTATCAATTCCATCTTCAAAAGCATAAGGTGCAAATCCTACGTTAAAATCTGCCTCTGAAAGATCTATCCAAGACCCCTGTGTAACAAATACATACTTACCATTAGCAAATTTACCAACCTGCTTATCATAAGTTCCATCAACTGTAAGATTCTTATCAGCATACTGAGTCATAAGATCGATAAACGTTGCAAAATTCTTTAATCTGGCATCATCATATTTACCACCATCATTTAAAAGGTCAATATATGTTTTATCATTCTGATCCAATCCAGCATCAAGATACTGAGCAAAAATATGTGTACCTGATGACCACTGAAGATTTGCTGCTTCAGCACAATATCCGACAACTGCATCAATACCTAGATCTTCTTTTCTGGATTCAAGTGTTTCAAAGGCTTTCTTATATGCTTCCGGACTTGTTAATGTTTCCGGCTTAATTCCTGCCTTTGCCAACAAAAACTCATTATATGCAAGGCCAGTAGCTTCAACAGTATATGGACAGCCTATAACTCCCATCTTTTCGTCAACTAATGCATAATCAGTTTTTGTTGTCCACTCTTCTCCTGACATATCTGCAAGCAGTCCATCCCAGGCCGAAACCTGATTAGCTTCAAGTACAAATACATCTGGCATATTTTCAGCCTGATAATAATTCTTCAATGTATCAGCAGCATTTACATCTCCACCGATAGTCTCAACACTTACAGTTTTACCGGTTTCCTGTTTATATTTATCTGCCAGCTTAAGTAAATAGTCATCTATTTCAGGCTTTCCATTTAATAAACGTATTCCCTCAGAAGAAGATGCAGAAGAGTTATTATTCCCCTCACTTCCGCCATTACCTTCACTATCACTTCCGCCGCACGCTACAAGCGATAAAGACATAACGCCGGCAAGTGCAATAGCAAAAAACTTTTTATTTTTCATCGGTATTATACCCTCCTTTATATATCCTTTTACGTTAAAGTTCAAAGGCTAGCCTTATAATAACGATATCACAAAGTTTTTTCAAGCTATCTTAGGGTTTTTTCACATTAATTCACAAAAAAAATTGAAATCGTTCACATTATTTCAAGCTGATGATTTCTGTGGCAATCTTTTCCTGAAATCTCACATCATGCTCTACCAGAAGCATTGTAGGCTTATACTGAAGGATCAGTTTTTCAATCTGCATTCTTGAAAATACATCTATATAATTTAATGGTTCGTCCCATATATAAAGATGTGCAGGCGTAAGAAGACTTGAAGCAATCAGCACCTTC
>CAMKMR010000162.1 GCA_946413945.1 uncultured Lachnospiraceae bacterium
GTCGTTGATGATATTTCCCCATGAAGCAAATGGGAACTTAACACCAAGTCCAAGGAAAGATAAAGTTGCTTCTGTAAGAATTGTTGAACCAAGGCTCATAGTACAGATTACGATGAGCTGTGGGATAACATTTGGAATCAAGTGCTTGAAGATACGCTTACTTACACGAATACCATTTGCTTCTGTAGCTGTCATAAATTCCTGTTCACGAAGTGAAAGGATCTGACCACGTACCATACGAGCAACGCCTGGCCATCCAAGGAAACCAAGGATAAGCATTAAGTAAAGCATACGGATCTGAGGATCAACCTTCATAGCATCCATAGCCGCACCTAAGATAATGATAAGCGGAAGTGATGGGATACAGTAGAAGATATCTACTATTCTCATGATAAGGTTATCAACCCATCCTCCGAAGTATCCACTGATACCACCAAAAATGATACCGAGGAATGCCTCAATTATAACAACGATAAAACCAATGATAAGAGATACACGTCCACCGTACATTAAACGTGTGAGCATATCCATACCATTTTTATCTGTTCCTAACCAATGACTACGGCTTGGCTTTCCATAACCGTCGTAGACATATGTTTCTTTAAACTGCTTAATTGACCAAACCTTTGCTGTGGCATCATATGAAATCTGATATTCGCTTTCTTCACCGTTTTCATCGGCATATTTGAAATCTTTTTCTTTAGCATTGATAGCTTCAGCAACTGCTTCTCCAAACTCTCTTGATATCACAACATCTCCCTGAGCTGAAGAAATTACGAAACGTGTAATATAGCCAATAGTCTCAGAACCCTTAACTATATTTCCTTCTTTATCTAATGTGTAATTATCAGAAGCTACTGTGAATTTATCCTGCTTGTTTGTATAAGCTACAAGTGCAGCATGAATTTCATCAAAACTCATCTCTGATACCTTATTAACAATATCCTTAAAAGCTATTGCAACAACTGTACCATTAGCTGAGATCTGATAGAAATCTTCACCTTCTTTTAATACATCATAAGTTACATCTTTAACTTCAAATGATTCTTTCCCTGTTGTCTGTGCAAGTAAGAACTTTGCCTGTGCAATTGAATCAAACTTCTGTCCGTCAGCACTAAGATATCGGAAATCATCATTCTGTGTAACACCAGCATATTCCTTCTCAATACTTGAATATGTATAAAACTGCTGATCTTCTCCATAAGGACTTACGAGGCCTCCAATGAATGAGAATGCAAACATAAATATCAGCATGACCATACCGACAACAGCAAGTTTGTTACGGAAGAAACGCTGAGCAACTAATGCTCCTGGTGATAATGTTTTAACACGACGGTCATCATTGAGAGACAGCTCTTCTTTTTCTTTTGTTTCTGTATTCTGTAATTCGCTCATGACTGTCTCCTTTCTTACTCAATACGTACGCGTGGATCTACTACAGCGTACAAAATATCTGATATTAAATTACCAGCTAATGTTAATATAGCCATAAATGTAAGGTAGAACATTGAGAATGGAATGTCACCTGCTGTCATGGCCTGATATGATGTATAACCGATTCCAGGGATCTTATACAAGGTTTCGGTAATAAGCGCACCTGCAAAAAGTCCAGGGAGTGATCCACCAATAATTGTTACTAATGGAATAAGTGTATTTCTAAATGCATGACGGAATATTACATCATGCTCAGAAAGTCCCTTTGCTCTTGCTGTACGGATATAGTCTGAGTTAAGTACCTCTAACATATTGGTACGTGTGTAACGCATCAATGAACCAATTGATACGATTACAATTGTTAGGATAGGTAAAACAAGATGATTTGCCTTATCCAGGAATTTTCCCATTGAACTTAACTTAGCATAGTCACGCCCTACTAAACCGTAAAGATCGAACCAGCCCAGTTTAACTGAGAAAAGTAATTTGATCAATGTTGCAAAAAAGAATGTTGGTAAAGAAATACCTACTAAAGCACCTGCTGTAATAGCATAGTCTGCTCTAGAATACTGCTTTGTAGCTGCAACTACACCAAGTGGAATTGCAATTATAAGCTCAAAAATGAAGGCTATTAATCCCATGAAGAAAGAAACCCAGATTACTTCGCCAAACTTCTGTGTAACTGGAACAGTAAATTTCCAGCTATCGCCAAAGTTAAGTCGTACTGCGTCCTTTAACCATACAAAATAACCTGCGACAACACCCTTATCCATACCATACTGCTTGTTCAGCTGAGCTATCCACTCACTATATGGCTTAGAACCTGGTGCCTGTGACAACTGCATTGCCATAGTCTCAACATAAGAGGCCGGCAAGCTACGCATTAATGCGTAAATGATGAAGGTAACACACACGAGTATTAGGACTGAAATGCCTAATCTCTTCAATAAAAATCTCCGCATTTTCTCATGCTCCCGTAAATATTAAAAAAGTAGAGCTGAACGTTATAGAACAGCTCTACAATTATACAATGACTTTTCGAAATAATAAGGTCGTATTCTATTAACTTTGATACATTTTTATTCTTTTTTCACCTTACTTTTTCAAATCAAAAACTATTTAAGTTCAAGCTTCTCGAGTTCAGCTGCCCATCCCCAATATGGAGTCATATCCTTTGGAAGAGTATCAAGGTTAACTCTTTCAGAAGAAACGATGATTGCTTCTGATCTCTGGTAAACTGGAAGTTCAACACCCCAGTCCATGATGATTTCCATAGCTGCCTTATATAAGCCTTTACGATATGTCTGATTTGTTGACTGACGACCTGCCATAATAAGCTCATCTAATTCTGTATCAGCAATCTTGTAATAGTTTGTTGATCCCTGACTGTGATAGAGCTGATACATATCAGGATCTCCACCTGCCTGCCAAGCTGCACACCAGATTTCAGCAACACCTGTCTGGTAACTTGCATAAAGATCTGAAGCCTGTGCCATATCGTTAATTGTTAATGTAAATCCGATTGACTTGAAAGCATCTGCTGCATTCTTAAGGATTAAGAATGTAGGATGATCACCGGCACCCTGTGCACCGATATTTACTGTGTACTCAAGTTTAGCGCCTTCTGGAGCTGCTGTTAACTTGCCATCAGCTACTGTATAACCAGCTGCCTGGAAATACTCTAATGCTGCAGCGAGAGCTGCCTTATACTTGTCATCACCTGACATTGTTGATGTGTAGATATCTGAACCATCAAGCTTCTTCGAGTAAGCGATCTGGTATCCATCATCTGTAACCTGAGGAGCTGCCCATGATGTATTTGAAATTGGGTAGTTGATAACTGAAGCTGTTGCTCCATAGTATGAATCAATTCCCTCGTCTCTATATGCAGCAATTACTGTGTTGATAGCCTTACGAAGAGCCTTAGACTGATCTGAAGCAGGATCATTTCCAACCTTAACGTTGTTTGCGTTTAAACCAACATAACCGTAACCACGGAAGTCGATTAATTCTGTATCGATAACACTTCCTCTTAAGTCTTCTGCTCCATTGATCTCAGCGATCTGCTTTGCAACTTCGCTTGAGTATGATGGGTTAGCTACATCAAGTGTACCTGTCTGAACACCTGTAACCTTATCAGCTTCTGGTGTTTCCTTAACATTAAGGTGAGCGATCTTAGGTGCACCTAAGAAGTAATCAGGGTTAGCATCCATGTAAACAATACCATCTGAGTACTCTTTAAATACATAAGGACCAGCACCAAGTGGCTTTGTTGTCTTAGCACGAACTCCTGAGAGATCACCCTTTTCAAAACCGAACTGGTTATTATCATAATCATACTTGCTCTTATCACCATAGTAGTGAAGTGGAGCGATTGGCATATTTAACTGATAGATGAATGTAGCATCAAGTTCAGATGTTGTGATCTTTAAGCTGTAATCACCAGTCTTTACAATACCTGAAATGTTCTTTGCAGACTCACCTGTTGAAACACCAACTGTAGGATAGTTGTAAACTTCTTCAGGAATTAATGTTGAAAGAGCTGTTCCTGCTGCTTCCTTTTCCATAGCTGAGAAGTTCCAGCCATAAGCTTCACCGATTGCAAGGAAGAAATCCTTTGTTGTTGCTCCATCCTTAAGATCAAAGCCCCAACCTGCAGCTGCTGCCTTTACATCACCTTCAGGTGAACCCTGTTCAGATACCATATAATCAACGATTGTCTGCGCATACTTAGCACCGCCATCGTTAACTGCTGCCCAGAAAGCCTTCTGCTGATCTTCTGTCCAGAACTTGAAATCTGTATTGTCTTCACCAGCTGCACCGATCAATGAAGAAAGTGTAGACATACCATTTCTATATTCATTCATACCAGCGATTGGCTGTGAATAAATAGTTGTTGATCCATCATATGTTGGATCTGCATATACATAGAATGAGAAGATTACGTCATCTGCTGTGAGAGGCTCACCATCAGAGAACTTAATGTCATCTCTTAATTTGATATCATAATCTACTGTACCGTCAGCGTTCTCTGTTACAACTACATCAGATGCACCATAGTAAGTGTAATCTGTTCCGTTGTATTCACGAGTCTCACCCTCGATACCATTAAGTACAGGATTTCCTACACGGTCAAGGTTTAAGATTGGAACCTGTGTATAACCGCTGCCGATGTTTACGTCGTCTCCATTCTGTGCAAAGAATGGAGAGAACTTAGACTCAAATCCACCTGCATCTGCAACTAATGTATCTGCTGATGATGTTGAATTTGTAGCTGGAGTAGCATTAGCATCACTTGCTGTACTCTTTTCTGTGTTCTGGTTACCGTTGTTGCTGTTACCGTTGTCTCCACCGTTAGCCTTATTACCGCATGCTGTAAAGCTGAGTGTTGTTGTAGCGGCTAAAAGAAGAGCGATCAACTGCTTTCTTTTTTTCATAAAAATTACCTCCTTTTGGTGTACCCGAGGTGCAACATCCTGA
>CAMKMR010000163.1 GCA_946413945.1 uncultured Lachnospiraceae bacterium
TGAATCAGGGTCAGGCAGGATATGGCCAGATGAATCAGGGTCAGGCAGGATATGGTCAGATGAATCAGGGTCAGGCAGGATATGGCCAGATGAATCAGAGACAGGCAGGATATGGCCAAATGAATCAGAGACAGCCAGGGTATGGTAATGTTAATCTGAATATTAATATGGCTTATAATCTTGAGAATCTTAAGAAGATTAATTACAGAGTAATAGCAGCATTCTTATTGTTCTTAGGGGCAGTTTTACCAGGATGGTATAAATTTAAATTTGAGTCCTTTGGGGAATCAATTTCATGGAATGTTGGCTTGTTTGTAAAAGAAGGTGGACTCATGATACTCTGGGGAATCTTACTTATTATTGCAGCTCTTGCAATATTTGCATTAGAAGAAGAGGTTATACCAGCATTTAATAATTTTATGAAAAAGCTTCCATATGGTGAATTCTATATACCTGCTTTTTCGCTTGTAGTATTTTTACTTGCTACACTTATTGACGCAGGCAAGATGAAAGAAAATGATGCTGTTTTTGGTTTCTCTTGGTGGTTTGCACTTATTGCAGTTATCTTACTTCTTTTAAGACCTACAATAAAAGCTATCAGAGGCGAACTTAATTAATTTATAAATATTATGCTCCGGTGAAAGAGGAGGTTTAAAAGTAATATCATTACTGTTATGCCCTTTTTTGCCGGAGTTTTTTTATGATAGAAAGATACATTTATTATTTATTTACAATTATTAAAAATTATCAGAAGTAAAACTAAGATTAATTATATGGAGATTTAAAATGGATTCACGTGATACAATATGTGCCATTGCTACCGGACTTGGGAGAACAGGTATTGGTATAGTCAGAGTCAGTGGTAAAGATGCGATAAAAATATGTGATAAGGTATTTGAGGGAAAGAAGAAAATCTCAGAAATGCCAACATATACAGCGGCTTTCGGAAATATTGTTGATATATCGGCTTCTGGAACAAAGGAAATAGTCGATGAGACAGTAGCCCTTGTAATGAAGGGGCCTCATTCATATACAACTGAAGATACCGTTGAATTTGACTGTCACGGCGGACCATTTCTTTTAGGGAAAGTTGTAGATCTTCTTATAAGATCCGGAGTAAGAGCTGCTGAACCGGGTGAATTTACAAAGAGAGCATATCTTGGTGGAAGGATTGATATGACTGAAGCGGAAGCTGTTATGGATATCATAAACGCAGAAAATGATATGGCCCTTAAATCTTCTCTTAGCCAGTTAAGAGGAGGACTAAAAGATAAAATTGAAGAAATAAGAGAAAAAATAATCTATAACACAGCTTACATTGAATCAGCGCTTGATGATCCAGAAAATTATAGTCTTGATGGATTTCCGGAGAGATTAGATAATGAATTAGATGCTATAATAAAAGAGATTGAAAAGCTTCTTAGCAGTTCGGAAGATGGACGACTTATAAAAGAGGGAATCAGCACAGCTATCATAGGAAGACCTAATGCAGGTAAGTCTTCTGTACTTAATATGCTTTTGGGAGAAGAGAGAGCCATAGTTACTAATATAGAGGGAACTACAAGAGATACACTTGAGGAATATGTAAATCTAAACGGAGTGACGCTCAGACTTATAGATACGGCGGGTATCAGAAATACAGATGATATAGTAGAAAAGATCGGCGTTGATAAGGCAAAAGAAAACATTGAATCGGCAGACCTGATATTATTTATAGTTGATGGCGCTGTTCCTCTTAATGATAATGATAGACAGATAATAAAAAAGATAAGGGAAAATGATAAAAATGTGATTACCCTTATCAATAAGACAGATCTGGATTCTGTAATGGATAAGGAAGAATTAAGAAACCTTATTTCATTTAAAGAGGATAATAAGATATTAGAGATTTCTGCAAAGGAAGGAACAGGTAAGGATGAATTGTCCAGTCTTATAAGAGATATGTTCTTTTCCGGAGATATTGATTATAATAGCGAAATCTATATAACAAGTAAAAGACATAAACAGGCTTTATATGATGCTAAAAATAGTCTCCTTAAGGTAAAGGAAAGTATCGCACTTTCGATGAGTGAGGATTTCTTTACTACAGACCTTATGGCAGCTTATGAAAGTCTTGGACTTATTATTGGTGTAACTTTGGAAGATGATCTTGCAGATAAGATTTTTGAATCTTTCTGCATGGGTAAATAAAAAGAGGAAAATAAAATGGCAAATGTAGAAGAAACATATGATATAGTTGTTGTTGGTGCCGGACACGCTGGATGCGAAGCAGCACTTGCAGCAGCGAGAATGGGCTTTGAAACAATCTGCTTTACAGTTAGTATGGATAGTGTAGCTTTAATGCCATGCAATCCTAATATTGGTGGAAGTTCCAAGGGACATTTGGTAAGAGAGATAGATGCGCTTGGCGGAGAAATGGGTAAAAACATAGATAAGACTTTTATCCAGTCAAAAATGTTAAATGTATCTAAGGGGCCTGCGGTTCATTCTCTCCGTGCTCAGGCAGATAAAGTCGAATATACAAAACAGATGAAGCTTACTATGCAGCATCAGCCTCATCTTACTATGCGTCAGCAGGAAGTAAGTGAGCTAATTGTAGATGAAAATGGACATGCTGCCGGGGTGGTAACATTTTCAGGAGCAATATATCATGCAAGGGCAGTTGTTCTTTGTACAGGCGTATACCTTAAAGCAAGATGTATCTATGGAGATGTTGTATCTTACACAGGACCTAATGGGCTTATGGCAGCCAACCACCTTTCTGATTCTATGGCTGAAAATGGAATCTCTATCAGAAGATTTAAGACCGGTACGCCTCCTAGGATTGACAGAATGTCTATCGATTTTTCAAAGACGGTGGAACAAAAGGGAGATGACAGGATACAGCCATTTTCTTTTGAAAATACGGAAGAAGATATTACAAGAGATCAGATATCGTGCTGGCTTACATACACAAATCAGGAAACACATGATATAATAAAGGCAAATATTGACAGATCACCTCTTTATTCAGGGGCTATAAATGGCGTTGGACCAAGGTATTGTCCTTCTATTGAAGATAAGATCATGAAATTCCCAGATAAGGACAGACATCAGCTCTTTATCGAGCCGGAAGGTGAGAATACAGAGGAAATGTATCTTGACGGAATGTCTTCATCAATGCCTGAGGATGTACAGTTTGCTATGGTACATTCAGTTCCAGGTCTTGAAAATGCAAAGATAGTTAGAAATGGTTATGCTATTGAGTATGATTGTATTTCTGCTACAGATCTTAAACATTCGTTAGAATTTAAGGCTGTACCAGGACTATTTTCTGCTGGACAGATCAATGGCAGCTCTGGCTATGAAGAAGCAGGAGCTCAGGGACTTATGGCTGGTATCAATGCTGCAAGACTTCTTCAGGGAAAGGAAGCTGTTGTATTGAAGCGTTCAGATGGATATATAGGAGTTCTTATCGATGATCTTGTAACTAAGGAAACAAAAGAGCCGTATAGAATGATGACAAGCCGCGCAGAATATAGACTTTTACTTCGTCAGGATAATGCAGACTTAAGACTTACAGAAATAGGTCACAATATAGGTCTTATCTCTGATGAGAGATATAAGAAATTCTGCGAAAAGAGAGAAATCATTGATAAAGAAATCGTAAGACTTAAAAATACAAAGGTTGGTGCCTCTAAAGAAGTTCAGGCTTTCCTTTTAGCTAACGAGAGTACTCCTCTTCGTACAGGAGTAACTATGGCTGATATCATTAAGAGACCAGAGTTTGATTATGATAAGGTAAGTGAGATAGATCATGAACGTCCAGTTACAGGTATCACAAGAGAAATAGCTGAACAGATAAATATTTCTATAAAATATGAAGGTTATATTGCAAGAGAAAGAGATCAGGTAGCACATTTCCTTAAAATGGAAGGAAAGAAGATACCTCAAGATATAGACTATAGTCAGGTTAAAAATCTTAGAAAAGAGGCAAGACAAAAACTTGAAGCTGTTAAACCTGATTCAATTGGCCAAGCATCAAGAATATCAGGGGTTTCACCTGCTGATATAACAATGCTTATGATTTATTTAAAGGCCTAAAATGAAAGGAAAAACTTAGTAATGAATTACGTAGTTCTTGATTTTGAATGGAATCAGTGCGCCTATGGAAGAGCGGGCGAACATCCACGATTGCCATTTGAAATTATTGAGATCGGGGCTGTAAAAATTAATTCGGAATTTGATATAATCGACGAATTCAGGACTTTAGTAAAGCCTAAAATATATACAAAACTGCATCATACAATAAAAGAAATGCTTAATTATGGAGAGGAAGAATTATTTAGAGAAGGCAAACCTTTTAAGGAAGCATGCACGGAGTTTTTAAAATGGTGTGAAGGGAATCCTAGTGAGGAATATGTTTTCTGCACATGGGGAATGTCTGATCTATATTATCTCCAGAGTAATATGGATTTTTATTACATGAAAAAGCTGGATTTTCCGGTAAAATATTATAATATCCAGCAGATATATGCTGATAAATATAATCCGGAAAAGACTATCTGCAAGCTTGAAAAAGCAGTAGAAGCTCTAAATATTGATCAAAATGATACTTTCCATGAAGCTATCAGTGATGCCCGATATACTGCAAAGGTAATGAAAGCGGCAGATTTAGGGGATTTCAAAGAAAAGTATACATTTGACATCTATAGACATCCTAAGAAAAAAGAAGAAGAAATAATAGACTTTCATGATGGCATGGTGGAATTTATCTCATCAGAATATCATAGTAAGTTAGAAGCTATGGAAGATAAGGATGTCAAAAGTCTGGTATGTCCAAAGTGTAAGAGACGGGTGGCAAAGAAGTTAAAATGGTTCCAGTCAGCTCAGAATGTAGAGCTTTCAGTAGGCAAATGTATCTATCACGGTT
>CAMKMR010000164.1 GCA_946413945.1 uncultured Lachnospiraceae bacterium
TATCAACTCTCTTAAGCCCCTGAATCTCTCTAAGCTTACGAACTTTGATAAGATTAATAATGTGCATCAGATCTTTTTTTACTGAATTAAGACCAATAAGATTATTAAGTTCTTCGATGAGTTCATCAAGTGGTTTCTCAATCTTCTCATCTTCTGCTGCCTGACCTTTTCTGCTACGTCCTACCGCACCTTTACCACGAGTAAATGCAGCATTGGGGTCCTCTTCTTTTTTGATATTCTGAAATTCAGAAATATCATCAGCCCTCTTTTTAATAAGATTGTAGCCTTCTGCATCTACGGCTACCTTAGTAGTGAACTGACCAGTTGCCTCATTGAATTTTGAAGTCTTTTTAACTTCTGATCCAGCTTCAGGCATACTAATACTGTCCTCTCTGTTAAACAGCATATAAGTTTTCTCCTTCAAGTTAATAATAAATCGTTGACTTGTTTTTCCTCTCCCACGATTCCATATGTATTATACTTATAATTTGTGAACAATTAAAGCATAATTGTGTACAATTTTGTGTCAATTTTTGCGTATTAATGTCATCATAGTTTCTAATTTAATACTATGAGCGCCTATAATAAACTGACCAAATAAAAAGCTATACGAATTTATTTTAATCTAAATTTTTTATAACCTTTTCCTTCAAAGCCTTGAAACTTTCATCACTGATAACATGCTCAATACGGCAGGCATCTTCCATAGCTATTTTTTCCGAAACACCTATAGATACAAAAAAATCAGTAAGTACTTTATGTCTTTCATAAATACTTTCAGCAATCTTTTTCCCCTCATCAGTAAGATAAATAAAGCCAAATTCATTTACAGTTATAAGATTCTTATTCCTAAGATTCTTCATAGCTATACTTACACTTGGTTTTTTAAACTCAAGCTCGTTAGCTATATCTATGGATCTTACTTGTGGTAATCTTTCCGACAGAATAAGAATAGCTTCAAGATAATTTTCAGTTGATTCATTAGATTTAATATTATGCACTTTCCACCTCTAGACTCAATTAATTTTATAACTACCCAGGACTTTAAAATACTGGGTTTCATTTTCTAGCTGAAAAACAAGAGCCTTAGTAGTCTTGTCATTAAAAGAACATCTTAACTCAGCAATAAACACATAGTTCCAATCAGGATTTTCATCCGGAGTAGAATGGATCTCAGTGAGATTTATACCATAATCAGAGATCATTGAAAGAACACTTGCAAGACTACCGCTTTTATTTTCACATACAAACATGATCTTAAGCCTGTTATCATCAGGTCTTACAACAAGTTCTTTTGTAAACTCTACAACTTTCTTTTTTGCTACTCTAGAAGAAAGTTCATCCTGGATTACTCTGCAGGCATTTATATAAAGTTCATTTTCACAAAGTATCCGGTGAAGTCCATCAGCAACACTAAAGCCGATATCTTCAAGAACTCCAACTCCGGCATCAACCTCACCTGATAGAACTGCTTTAGCCATATCAATAGTTGAGTTGTAAGCCTTAAGCTTAATGTTCTTATCTTCTGCTAAAAGATAATATTCATCCTTAAGAACAGCCGCAGTTTTTATATCCGGAAGCTCGGTGCTGTATTTAATATCCAGGCAGTTTTTTAACTCTAAAGTTCTGCCATACTGATATTTACGGCTCACTTCCATGATACGCTTGATAAGAGCTGTATATTCCATTTTTATCGAAGGATCAACTTCCTCAGTTAGCCTGTCAATTATCTCTATTTCTCTTTCAGGCTTATATATCGAATCAGACTTTTCAGCCTTAACCCTTGCAACTTCATCTGAAAGATGCATTCTTTCTTCAAAAAGTTTTTTAATCTCATTATCTACTCTGTCAATATTTACCCTTACTTCTGAAAGTTCCATATAATCTCCTTAATAAAGCCATCCAAAATTATCATCAGAATTGATAAAATCAATATTATAAATAAATATCAACTTTTTTATTTCATTTTTCTCCATAAACTCAGTGACACTTTCATTATGAAAATATCTAAGGTCGAGCATGTAAATATCTCCATATGTATCAGCAAGAAATGGTAGCAGGGCGTGAGCATAAGAATCCTTAACAATAAGTATCTTCTCTTTATTTTCAGCCTCTGACGTGATATGAACCATAGCATGATTACCATCCAGATAAGTAGTATACATATCTTTTTTACTCAGATTATCATAATTATAAACATCATTAAAAGAACTGTTATTTTCTGGAATTTCTACATTATACACATTGTCTTTATTTAAATAAAGACTAAAATCATCCCCTTTAGCCATATAAACAGGCACTTTAGAATATAATGAACCATAAAAATCCGGATAAGTCTTAATTTCATAATGACTGCTATCATTTGCTTTAAACCCCATCTCATCACATATAGCCTTATATCCAATATAAGCGCCAGCCTGTGACCAGTGATGATCAGTCTTAAAATAAAGCATATCAGATTTATCTTTTCTTAACTCATCAGATATATCTATAAGCTTAACTTCAGAAGAAAGTTGATCCTTTATAAGACTAATTGCAAGAGACTGAGAATCTGATGCCGGACACTCATATTCCTCCTGATATACGTAGGAAGCATTAGGAACCAGCAAAAAATATATATACTTTTGGGGATTCTTTTCAACAAAATCATTTATAAGTCCAATATTTTTTTCAAGCTGATCCCTGTTTAATTTAAAATCCTGAATATATCTTCCATCCGGAAAATAATATACTCCATTTATAAGACTGTTGCCCCAGGCATATTTTATGCTTACAGAATGCCTGACAAATGCATCTTTACTTGCAATTTGATCATTCATATAGCTTTCGAGATCTTTCATATAGGATGCAGAGATCACTGATTCTTTATTAAATTCCGGCAGCTTCGAAAGCTTCCTGTTTTCCAGATTAGAAAACTCCTTTGGCTCCGTAACAAAATATGATATAAAAAAGAAAAATATATATCCGCAAAAAACAGCGGCTATTATCAGTTTTTTATTCTTCATACATTTCCTCTAAAATCTAAAATCTAACATCTAACATCAAAAACCTAAAATTCTGAATACATATTTCTAAATATTAAATCTAAAATCTAAAATATATAAAAGGATTAAATGATCCTTCACAAAGACAAGCAGTCGAAAGAGTAAGGAAAACAAGTAATGCCATAATTTCAATCATAAGCTTAATATTTTCAGACTTAATCTTTCTCCAAAGTTTTATAGGTAAACTGCTTGCTGCGATAACTGCAACGATAAAGAATATAATATATTCTTTAATATAAAAGATAGTTGCATTTCTAACCAATGAATAAGAAGACATAAAAAACATCTTCTTAAGAGTTACAAGCAAATCCTTTAAACTGTCATGAGAAAAGATCACCCAACCCAAATTCACAAAAAACATGCAATACAAATGTCCGATAAACTTTGGAAGCTTTTCTAGAAGATCAGAAAGGAAAAGCTTTTCCAACATGATAAGTACAAAGAAAAAAAGTCACCAGACCACAAAATTCCATGAAGCCCCATGCCAAAAGCCGGTAAGGAGCCAGACAAGGAAAAGATTTCTCAGTTTTATAATCCTTCCTCTTTTATTTCCTCCAAGAGGAATATAAACATAATCCTTAAACCACGAAGAAAGAGAAATATGCCATCTCCTCCAGAATTCAGTTATTGATTTAGATTCATATGGATGATCAAAATTTTCTAAGAAATCAAATCCAAAAATCTTTCCTAAGCCTATAGCCATATCTGAGTAACCAGAAAAATCAAAATAGATCTGAAGTGCATACGAAAATGATGCTATCCATACGAGTACGACCGAGCTCTTATTTTGCGGCAGAGCCATAAGTTCCTGATGAAGAGCCCCGGCAGTATTTGCAAGTAGTACTTTTTTAGCAAGTCCTGTAGCAAATCTCATCGCTCCATAACTAAACTTATCAATACTTTCTTTTCTTTCTCTTATTTCAGCAGCGATAGTTTTATACCTTACTATTGGTCCTGCAATCAGCTGTGGAAAGAGGGATACATACAGCGCAAGATTTATGATATTCCTTTCTGCAGCAACTTCTCTTCTACTAACATCAATATTATAAGAAATAATCTGAAAAGTATAAAATGATATTCCCAAAGGTAAGGCAACCTTAATAAACACCTCGTTCTTTCCAGTAAAATAATTATAATTCTCTATAAAGAAATTACTGTATTTAAAAAACACCAAAATGCTAAGTTCCAGCATAACACCGGAAACAGCCCAAAAATTTCTGAGCCAGCCTGTAGTCCTGTCAGTCATTAATGCAGATATATATCCAATAAGTATTGTACCTAACATTATAAAGATAAATTTAGGTTCTCCCCAAGCATAAAACACCAAACTGGCAAGGAGTAAACTGATATTTCTAAAAGCTTTAGGTAATAAAAAATAAATTAGTAAAACCAGAGGTAAAAAACCATACAAAAAACTTATACTAGAAAAAATCATATACGTTACATTTCCTATCTTTCCAATCTTTTATATAATAAGGCGTTCTAATAAATCTAAAGAAAAACAGAATAATAAAACATCCTCACCAAGATGATTAAAGAAAAAGAAAACAATAAATCAGTCTTCTAGTTCTTTCACAAATCTAGAAACTTCTTTGGCAGAATTTCCTATTATCTTCGGGCAATAAATATATAACTTGTCACTTGATCTAGTGACCGCCACATAAAACATCCGCCTCTCTTCCTCCATTAAAAGCTCTGTCTTTGACTTTTTATGGGGTATAGAGCCCTCAACACAGTCTATAATATGTACCTCTTTAAATTCTAGTCCTTTTGAACTATGCATCGTCATAAGTTTTACGCCTTCAAAACTTTCATGGCGATTTTTCTTTTTTTCCCTCTCCATTTCAAGGACTTTTCTGTATTCATCG
>CAMKMR010000165.1 GCA_946413945.1 uncultured Lachnospiraceae bacterium
ATCATTATAGCAATACTTATACCAACTTATTTTATCGTTAAAAGGATCATTTATAAGCGAAAACTGTCAAAGGAGTTTTAAGCATATGAAAGTATTATTAAGACTTAGTATGAAACATTTAAAAATAAAAAGATTACGAAGTCTCCTTACTATCAGTGGTATTATGATAGGCATAGTATCCCTTGTAACAACCATCGCTATTGGAAAAGGTTATAAAAATACTGTTCTTAAGGAGTTGGATCAACATCTTTCAGCAACTGAAATATATGTTTATTCACCTTTTAAAGATAGAAAAGACAGGCTGCTTAATGATAAACTAAAGGCAAAATTAGAGACCTTAGAACATGTTACTAATGTTTATCCTGTTCTTACTGCATATGACAAATTAAAGATCAACGGTTATGAATATTATGGCGGTATAACAGGAATAGCTACTGAATATATGGAAGATCTTCCGATTAAAGATGGTCGTCTGCCGATAAAAAATGGGTCCAGGCCGGAACTTTTTTTGGGAGGTGGTGCAAGAAACGAGTTTTATAGTAGAAAAGCTAAGACTTCCTATGCAGAATCGAGCTATGGAAATGATCCTTTGATCGGGCAAAAAATGGCTTATGGCAATTATATCAAGCTGCCGATTACGGGATTATCAGATAATGAATATGACACGAATATATATGCAGACATTGATGCTGTAAAGATATTTTTAAAAAGACAGATTGACTTAGGTCTATTAGAGGAAAATAATGTAAAAGTTGATGGCTGCTGGAACTATGACGAGATAATATTAAAAGTGGATAGTCCGAGTCATGTAAAAATAGTAACATCTATCATAAAGGATATGGGCTATGAAGTGCGTAATGATCTTGAAGTGATAGAGGAAACGAATGAAAAAATAAGAAGTATAAGGCTTATCTTAATAACTATAGGAACGATTGCATCCATAGTTGCAATTATCGGTATAATTAATACCATGATGACTGCTGTATATGACAGACTAGGTGAAATAGCACTCTTTAAAGTATTAGGAGCTGATAATGATCAGATTCAGCTTATGTTTCTATATGAGTCATCTGTTTTAGGAATAGCAGGCGGCGTATTCGGCGTAATCTTATCATATCTGCTAAGTTTTATTATCAATAAAAAATTAATTGCACTACTTATGTTAGAAAAGGGGGCAAGAATAGTAGAAATGTCATTTGTTTTAATGATAGCAGCTGTTTGTGTCTCTTTACTCGTGTCTATATTAGCAGGATTTATACCTGCTCACATTGCAAGTAAGGTGCGACCTTTAAGCGCAATATCTTAAAAATACTTGCATTTTTGATGCTGAGTTTTTGATATAAAAAAACACTTGCATATTAGTATCTGCTATGATAGTATCAAAAGGTATGATTATTTCAAATAAATCAGGAGGAAATTATAGTGAAACTCGCACTTACAATCGCATTAATAATAGTTAGTATAGCACTTTCAGTTGTTGTCCTTATGCAGAAGGGTGTAGAAGGCAACGCTACAGATACATTTTCAGGTTCAGTTGGATCATCTTATTGGGATAAAAATAAGAAGCACTCAAAGGAAGAGATCACAAAGAAGATTACATTAGTTCTTGGAATTCTTTTCTTTGTACTTGCTGCAGCAATTTCCTCAAAGTGGGTTCATTAATTTGATATTAAAAAGGTGCTGATTTTCAGCACCTTTTTTTTTTCAGAAGCTGCAAAGTATCGCGCGAACTTTAGTTCGCGTGATACTTTGTTACATGCTATAATAAATTTTAGAGAAGTTACACTTAATGGGGCAGATTATTAGGAGGTTTTATATGTTTAATAAAGAAACTATCGATAATATAGAAAATATAGAAAATGAAGAAGCAAAAAAAAGATCAGATAGAAAAAAGATGATCTTAGATTTTATGTCGGTTCCAAACTATAAACCGGCTAGATTTAAAGAGCTTTGTTATGTTTTAAATGTTTCTGAAGAAGATAGAGATGAATTTCTTGTTTGTCTAAGTCAGCTTGAAGATGAAGCTCGTATAGTAAAAACTAAGAACAATCGCTATATGCCAATGCCGGATAATGTTATGGTCGGAACGTATATTGGAAATAAGAGAAGTTTTGGTTTTGTAAAGGTAGAGGGAAGAGAAGAAGATCTTTTTATCCATGATAAGAATTCTCTCAATGCTTTTCATGGTGATACAGTTTTAGTCCAGCTTGATAAAAGAAAGACAGGACCAAGAACAGAGGCAAGGATAATCAGGATAATTAAAAGAGGGATAACTGAACTTATCGGTATTTATCAGGCATGTGATGGATATGGATTTGTTATCCCCAATAATAAAAAAATCGCAGATGACATATTTGTTCCGGATAAAGCAAATAAAGGTGCAGTCGACGGAAATATTGTTATTGTTGAAATAAGAGATTATGGAAATGAAAAAAAATCTCCAACAGGAAAGATTACAGAAATCCTTGGCCATGTAAATGATCCTTCGTCAGATATCATTCAGGTTGTCAGAGCCTTTAATATACCTGAAGAATTCCCTCAGGATGTTTTAGACCAGTTAGACAGCATAGAAGAAACAGTATCCGAAGAAGAAAAAAAAGGTAGAAGAGATTTTAGAAATCTCCCAACAGTAACTATTGATGGAGAAGATGCAAAAGATTTAGATGATGCAATCTCTCTTTCATTCGAAGATGGGATCTATCACTTGGGAGTGCATATTGCCGATGTTTCGCATTATGTAACAGAAAGATCAGCACTTGATAAGGAAGCTTTAAGGCGTGGAACAAGCTGTTACCTTGCAGACAGTGTTATACCAATGATCCCACATAAGCTTTCAAATGGAATTTGTTCTCTTAATCACGATGTTGACAGACTTACTCTTTCATGCCTTATGGATATTGATGAAAGAGGAAAGATCATAAGCCATGAAGTATGTGAAGGTCTTATAAATGTTAATGAAAGAATGAATTATTCTGATGTTTATAAGATCCTTGAAAGATCAGATGAAGATCTTCTTGAAAGATATAAGGACTTGGTTCCTATGTTCGATCTTATGAAAGAACTTTCGCTTAAGCTTAGGAATGTAAGAAAAAAGAGAGGTGCAATTGACTTTGATGTAGCAGAAACAGATATAATCTGTGATAAAGATCATAAGCCGATAAGGATTGAAGCTCATGAAAGAAATACTGCTACTATGCTTATCGAGGATTTTATGCTGGCTGCAAATGAGACCATAGCCGAAGATTATTTCTGGGAGGATATTCCTTTTGAATATCGTATACATGAGTCTCCGGATATGGAAAAGGTTGATAAATTAAAGACGATGCTACGTTCTTTAGGTATTTTCCTTAAAACAGGCAAAGACTCGATTCATCCTAAGGAATTTCAGAAACTGCTTAAGCAGATAGAGGGACTTCCATTTGCAGATATGATAACAAAGATAACACTTCGCAGTATGCAGCAGGCAAGATATTCAACTGAATGCGAGGGGCATTTTGGCCTCGCATGTAAATATTACTGCCATTTTACATCTCCTATCAGAAGATATCCTGATCTTATGATCCATAGGATAATAAAGGAAAACCTTCATGGAAAGCTTGATGAAAAAAGAAGGGAACATTTTATTAAAATTCTTCCTGAAATTGCTGCTGATAATTCAGCTAAAGAAAGAAGAGCTGACGAAGCAGAAAGAGATGTAACAAAGCTTAAAGAAATAGAATATATGTCAGAGCATTTAGGAGAAATTTTTGAAGGTAAAATATCCGGCTTTACCAATATGAATATCTTTGTAGAACTTGAAAATACAGTTGAAGGTTGCATTTCTGTGGCTTCAATCCGTGATGATTTTTATAACTATTATGAAGATAAATATATGATGGTAGGAGAAAGAACTCATAAAACTTATGTTCTTGGCGATAAAGTAAAGATAAAAGTGGTAAATTGTGATAAGATAGATAGAGTTATCGATTTTGAATTTGCAGATGAAGAGGACTAGTTAGATGGCAAAAGACAATTCAGAAAAATTAATAGCAAATAATAAAAAAGCATATCATGATTATTTTATAGACGAGACTTATGAGGCAGGCATACAGCTTGCAGGTACTGAAGTAAAATCACTTAGAATGGGACAGTGTTCTATAAAGGAAGCCTTTGTTGGGATAGATGATGATGAGATTTATGTATATCATATGCATATAAATCCTTATGAAAGAGGAAATATCTTTAATAAGGATCCGCTTAGAACAAGAAAGCTTCTTATGCATAAAAATGAGATAATAAAGCTTTTTAATCAGTCTAAAGAAAAAGGATACACCTTAGTACCGCTTAAGGTATATTTTAAGAATGGAAGAGTTAAGCTGCTTGTTGGTCTTGCTCGTGGTAAGAAGAATTATGATAAGCGAGAAGATATTAAAAAGAAAGATCAGACAAGAGAAGCTGAAAGAGAATTTAAACTTAGATTAAGATAAAATATATATTAAGGTAAAATACATATTAAAATAAAATACTGATTTATTAGTTTGGATAAGTGAGGGCTGAGTTTTAGATAAATTTTTTCTTGATTTTAATCAGCTATTTAATTAAAATAACTAGGTATGGTATTTGGACTAAGGGCTTTTTCCTTAGTCCAGACAAATAATGAAGAATAATAAACTAAGGAGACATCAGTCATGAGTCAGGCTAAAGTAGACAGATATAAAGAAGAAAAGAAGAACAGATCAAAGAATCTTAAGAAAAAAAAGATTCGCAAATATGTTGCGATCTTTACTACAGCTTTATGTTTAGGTGCGCTCTGTGGTGTTCCAATTGGAAAAAGGGTTTATAAATATTCTAAAGCAAAATACCTTGCTAATAAGACTGTAGCAGCGGTTGATTATCAGGCTTGGTTTAAGAATTATTGGGTAGATAAGTAT
>CAMKMR010000166.1 GCA_946413945.1 uncultured Lachnospiraceae bacterium
ATCTTTTTTATTTCTTTTTTTTGCTCGACATCCTCTTTTTTTAATGCAGACATTTTTTCTTCATCCGCTTTACAAAGAGTTTTACCTGTAACATCTTCAGTATCAGTTTCGTATCCTAGAAGTAAAGTACATCTATATTCTTTTTCTTTAGAAACAATGATATCTGCCAGTTTTGTGGCTTTACCCAGACAAAGGATAAGCACGCCTTCTGCCATAGGATCCAGAGTTCCAGTATGCCCGATCTTTTTCTGACCAAATATCCCTCTGCTTTTGGCTACAGCATCAAGAGATGTGAAATCCTGCTCTTTATATAGATTTACAATTCCATTATACATACATTTCCTCATAAGCTTTCTAATATACATAGAAAGCTCTTTAAGCTAATATATACTGCCTAATACTATAGACAGGTTCTATAACTGCTCTTTAACCATATCAAGCACTTTTGAAATAGCATCTTCATAAAAAAGGTCTGTTTCAAATCCGGCAGCTCTTACATGACCTCCGCCTCCAAAACTAGAGGCTATCTTACTTACATCAACATACGTCTTTGATCTGAGACTAAATTTATATTTTGAATCATCTAACTGATATACAAAAATCGCGACTTCAACTCCGTCTGTAAGTCTCAGCTGCTCAACTATCCCTTCTGTATCAAGCTTGCTGCAATCAAATTCTTTAAACATTTCCGTAGAAATAAAAGCTGATATAGCTTTTTTATCAAGATAAAGCTTTGATTCCAGAAGACATCTTGCCATAAGAAGATTCTGCTTATATGTTTTTTTATAAAATGTTCCGTCGATTATATATGCACTGTCTACTCCTTTTTCAAGTAGCAGTCCTGCCAGTTCCATAGTTTTTCTTCTAGTAGAACTGTATTTAAACACGCCTGTATCATGAACGATACCAAGATAAATACATTCAGCTGTATTTTTTGATAGCTTATCCATATCAAGCAGATCGGATAAGGCTTCACAGGCACTAGAAGCATCTGGATCTATATAACAAAAATCCCCAAATCCCTCATTGCTGACATGATGATCAATGCAGGCTGATATACGGGCTTTTTTAAAAATACCCGAAAACTCACCATGACGATCCATATCAGATGCATCTATTGAAACCGCTAGATCATAGACTATCTCATCATGCTTTTTATAATTCACCTTATCTGAAGCCTTAAGAAAATTGAAATCAGATGAAAACTCTTCTAAATAAACATCAACTCTCTTTCCCTCATAATTTTCAGTTATATAATTATAAAGTCCAAGGGTTGATCCGACGCAGTCTCCATCCGGTCTCATATGCCCCATAATAGCTATAGAATCAGCCTCATCAATTAGTTCTAAAAATCTTATGGCCTTTTCTCTAACATCACTTTGCATTTTTATTCCTCTTCTGCTTCGCTTGTATCATCTGTCATTTCATCAGCACTTATCTCTTCATTTTCCATTTGATCTTTTTCTCTTATAGGAGCCATGATCTCGTCAATCTTATGTGACATATCTACTCCGTACTGAATTGAATGATCAAGCACAAAATGAAGGTCAGGTGTATTACGTAAATTCAGACTTGAAGCAAGACATTTACGGATATAACCCTTAGCTGAATTAAGTCCCTTAATAGTATCTTTCTGGCTTTCTTCATCAGCCATAACAGATACATAGGCTTTACATTCTTTTAAATCCTTTGTGACTTCACATTTTACAATGGAAGTCATAAGGCTAATACGTGGATCTTTAAGCTCAGATCCAATTATATGGCTAAGGACGCGCTGAACATCTGAGTTCACTCGCTCCCCTCTATGGTTATTTGTTCTCATTTATATTCCTCTTTTAATTATTCTCTAGGAACCTCTACCATCTTATAAGCTTCAATCTGATCACCTTCACGGATATCACTAAAGCCGCTTATTACAATACCGCATTCATAGCCGGCCTTAACTTCCTTAGCATCATCCTTGAAGCGCTTAAGAGAAGTAATTTCTCCTTCATAGACAAGGTCTTTTCCTCTATATACACGAGCCTTAGCTTCTCTTTCAACAGATCCATCAAGGACATAGCTTCCTGCAATAATACCAACAACTGAAGCCTTGTATGTCTGACGTACTTCAGCATGACCAATAACCTTCTCTTCATAGATAGGATCAAGCATGCCTTTCATAGCAGACTCAATATCATCAATAACATTATAAATTACTTTATAAAGACGAAGATCTACATGTTCCTGATCAGCAAGTGACTTTGCCTGTGAATCTGGTCTTACATTAAATCCGATTACGATGGCTTTCGAAGCAGAAGCAAGAACTATATCAGATTCATTTATCGCTCCTACGCCGGAATGGATACATTTAATAACGATTTCTTCATTTGAAAGCTTTAGGAGACTCTGCTTAACAGCTTCTACAGAACCCTGAACATCAGCCTTAAGGATAATATTTAATTCCTTAAGATTTCCTTCCTTCATCTGATCAAAGATGTCAGAAAGAGAAACATTTTTTCTTGTTTCAGCAATAAGATTTTCCTTACCACGTGTAATGAATGCATCACTGATCTGCTTAGCTTCCTTATCAGAATCAGTACATACAAATGTATCACCTGCATATGGTACTCCTGAAAGACCGATGATCTCTACTGGCATTGAAGGAGTTGCAGCCTTAACGTCTCTATGCTTGTCATCAACCATAGCACGTACACGACCATTAAACTCTCCGATTGCAATATAATCTCCAACACGAAGTGTTCCCTTCTGTACAAGGAGTGTTGCGACTGGTCCACGCCCCTTATCAAGCTTAGCCTCGATTACTACACCTCTTGCTTTACGATCAGCATTAGCCTTAAGTTCAAGAACTTCTGCTGTAAGAAGGATCATGTCAAGAAGATTATCAATTCCTTCTCCTGAATGAGCTGATACAGGGCAGAATACTGTAGATCCACCCCAGTCTTCTGGGATAAGATTGTACTCAGCAAGTTCTCTCTTAACCTTATCAATATCAGCAGCTGGCTTATCAATCTTATTAACAGCAACAATAATCTCAATACCTGCCGCCTTAGCATGATTGATAGCTTCTACTGTCTGAGGCATAACACCATCGTCTGCTGCAACAACAAGGATTGCGATATCTGTAGACTTAGCACCACGAAGTCTCATGGCAGTGAAGGCCTCGTGTCCAGGTGTATCTAAGAATGTGATTGTCTCTCCACTTGCAACCTTAACTGAAGAAGCACCAATCGCCTGTGTGATACCACCTGCTTCACCATCAGTTACATTTGTTTTTCTGATAGCATCAAGAAGTGAAGTTTTACCATGGTCAACATGTCCCATTACGCAGACTACTGGAGGTCTTGTTGTAAGAGTATCATCTGGATCTTCAATATCTCTTAATGCCTCTTCAACTATATCAATCTTCTTTTCAGGTTCTGCAATATAATTATACTCAAGAGCAATATTTTCAGCATCCTCGTAAGAAATCTCTGAATTTACGGTATACATCTTACCAGACATAAAAAGTTTCTTGATAAGCTGATTTACAGGAGTTTTGATCTTATCTGCAAGTTCTCCGATCGTAAGACTTTCAGGAAGCTCAACTGACTTGATAACTGGCTCTTCAGGTGCCTTTGGCTGTGGCTTAGGGGCATTCTGATTATTTCTGTTATTCTTATTATTTCTATTATTATTGTTATTATTAAAACGATTATTATTGTTGTTATTATTTCTGTTATTATTAGCCTGACCATTATTATTTCTATTCTGGTTCTGGCTGTTATTATTGTTTCTGTTATTGTTATTTAACTGACCATTATTATTTCTGTTCTGGTTCTGACCATGATTATTCTTATTCTGGTTCTGACCATTAGCATTCTGATTCTGGCCATTATTATTTCTATTATTATTTACCTGACCATTATTTTTATTTTGATTCTGGCCATTATTATTCTTGTTCTGACTCTGATTATTTGGCTGATTTACCTTTTTTTCTTCATGCTGCTTTTTTGCAAGCATAGTAAGCTTATCAACCTTAGCCTGTTCTTTCTTTTTTTCATCAGCCTTAACAGGATTCTCAGTCTTCTTTTCCATATGCTTGCTAGGATTTTCAGACTTCTTTTCCTCAGCCTTTGCAGAAGTATCAGCCTTTTTTTCCTCAGACTTCTTTTCCTCAGCCTTCTTTTCAGCCGGCTTATCATTTATGTTAAATCTGTCATAAATAAAATTAACCAGGTCATCACTGACTGAACTCATTGCTTTAAGCCCAGGCTTTTTCTCACTAAGCATTTCAATAAGGTCATTACTACTTATATTCTCATTTAATTTCTTTGATATTTCTTTAGCAAATTCGTGTACTCGCAATTACCTACACCTCCTGATCTGTTGTCCCGAACTTTTTTACAAACTGTTTTCCAAAGCCTTCATCAATTATTGCAAGGCAAGTTCTGTTCCCACGTCCTATCCTATGACCAATTTCTTCGGAATTCCCGTAAATAACATAGGGAATATTATAAAATTTACATTTGTTAATAAATTTCTTTTTTGTATTATCCGATGCATCTTCTGTTATCATGACAAAATAAGCCTTACCACTAGTAATAGCTTCTTCTGTCATAAAACCACCAGAAGCTACTTTTCCAGCCTTAGCACAAATACTAAGGAATCCAAGTTTGTTATCTATCAATTAATTCAGCTCCTTAAGAAGTTCTTCTTTTACGATTTCATTTATTTTTTTCTGCTTAAATGCTTTTTCTATACATTCAGCATTTCTGCATAAGTATGCGCCTCTGCCATTGCATCTGCCTGTTTCATCAAAGCTTTTATCACCTGATTGATCAACAACTATTCTAAGCAAATCTTTCTTTGCTTTACTTTCATTGCAGGCGATACATTTTCGAAGCGGAATCTTCTTTGTCTTCATTTA
>CAMKMR010000167.1 GCA_946413945.1 uncultured Lachnospiraceae bacterium
ACGTGAAACATTATAATAAATAAAAAAAGCGAGTCACCCAAAAGTGACTCACTTATTATTACATCTGTTCTACAACACTGATTCCAAGTAAATCAAGTGCATCTTTTAATATTCTTCTTGCTATTACAACAAGTGTACATCTTGCATTTCTTATATTCTCTTCTTCAACATTGATTCTGTTCTGTGTATAGAATGCATTGAAGGCTTGAGCGAGATCCACTGCAAATCTGGCAATTGCTGATGGCTCATATCTATTAGCCGCATCTTTAACAACTGCCGGGAAACGGCTCATTTCTTTAAGAAGTGCTATAGATGTTTCATCATTTAAGACTGAATAATCAATTTCTGATGTGAGTTTGAAGTCTGGAAGCTTTCTTAATATACTTGAACATCTAGCATATGTGTACTGAACATATGGTCCTGTTTCTCCTTCGAAGTTAAGAAGGTTAGCCCATTTAAATGAAACGTCTTTAATTCTCTGATTATAGAGGTCATTAAAAATTACTGCTCCAACACCAACCTTTTCAGCTACTTCATCTTTATTTTCAAGATCAGGATTCTTCTCTATGATAATCTCTTTAACCTTTGAGATTGCTTCAAGAAGGATGTCTTCTGCATAGATAACATTTCCATCTCGAGTTGAAAGCTTTTCTCCTCCAAGACTAACAAGTCCATATGGGATATGCACAAGTCCATTTTTTGCCCACTCATTACCAAGTAATTCGATTACTTTAAATACCTGTTTGAAATGAAGTTTCTGTTCTTGTCCTGTTACATAAAGGCATTTTTCGAAATTATATGTGTTCTTTCTATAAAAAATAGCTGCAATATCTCTTGTTGCATAGATTGATGAACCATCATTCTTAAGAATAAGTGCAGGTGGCATATCATATTCTGAAAGATCTACTACTTTAGCTCCTTGACTTTCAGTAAGAAGATCTGCATCAGTAAGTTTCTTTAATACATCTGGAGTCATATTTCTATAAAAACTTTCGCCCATGAAATGATCAAAATCTACTCCGAGAAGCTTGTATGTACGTTTAAATTCAACAAGAGAAATATCAACGAACCATTTCCAAATTTTAAGAGCTTCTTCATCATTCTGTTCCATCTTTACAAACCAGGCACGAGCTTCATCATTAAGACTGTCGTCTTTATCAGCTTCCTGGTGGAATTTAACGTAAAGACGCATAAGCTCTTCTATTCCTTTTGATTTAATTTCTTCTTCTGAACCCCATTTTTTATAGGCTACAATAAGTTTACCAAACTGAGTTCCCCAGTCACCGAGGTGATTGATTCTTTCAACGTGATAACCTAATTTAGAATAAATTTTATAAAGTGAGTTTCCAATGATAGTTGTCCTAAGATGACCAATATGAAAATTTTTAGCTACATTTGGAGATGAATATTCAATACAAATTGTCTTACCTTCTCCTTCTTTAGATGCACCAAAATCCTCTTTAATGGCTGAATCAAGGATTGTTTTAACAAAAATATTCTTATTGATAAAGAAATTAAGATAAGCGCCAACAACTTTGATCTCATCAATAAAATCAACTTTTCCGATTGATTCTTTTATATCAGATGCAATCATCTGAGGCGCTTTATGCATTGTTTTAGCAAGTCTAAAACATGGAAAAGCAAAATCTCCGAGTTCTGGTTTAGGTGGAATTTCAATAAGAGATGAAATTTCATCAACTGTAAGATCTGGAATTGCTTTGTTTAATAATTCTACGATTTGTGCTTTCATTTATTTCTCCAATATATAAATAATAATAAAAATATTCTAAATAAATTCTAAATTAAAATGTTTTTAATAAAAATCAAAATTATAATATTTTAATAAAAAATCTAAATTATAATACTTTAATAAAAAATCTAAATTTAAAATATTCAACGTAAATATTCAAAATAAGAATTTACACGTGATTTATACGTAATTACTTACTTCAAGTTGGAAATTACTTAAGAGAATACTTAAATTCTATTGTAGTTCCAATCTTATCTTCTCCAGTTACATCAAGTTCTCCATCTAAAAGATAGATTGTTTCATATGCTTTATGTAAACTAGAATACCAAGGATATTTATTAAGAAAATCTTCACTGATTCCATTTCCATTATCCTTGATAAAGGCTTTCACTTCTGTTTTTGAAATGTCTATATCAATCTTTATCTGGGTTGCATCAGAATGTTTTGCAATATTATCCATGAATATTTCTAATAATGAAATAAGTGACAGGGCTTTTATATAAGAAAGCTTCTGATCATAATCAACACAGTCAATATTGCTTTCTATTACATATTCAGGGTGTCTGTCTCTGAACTTCATTATATAGCTATCGATAAGATCAAATGCTGATTTTGTATCGTCAAAATCATAATGCATCTTTTTGAGTAAAGATGTTATAGTTTCAGTAATCTTATTATCAGATTCAATCAGATTGTCTATAGCTGTTTTTGCTTTTTCAGGATCTGTTGTAATAAGGTATCTAAGCATTTCTAATTTATGATTATTTGAGGATAGTTCTTTTATAACCCTATTGTCAAGGATTGTTGAAAAGAACGATTTTTCAAATGCATCTAACATTAAGATACTTTGTCCATGTTTCTTCAAATCTTCTTTTGCTGAAAGACGTTTTGCAGCCTCGGATATCATAAATTGGTTCTTTAAGGCTTCTATTTCTTTTTTACCTTCTTCATCATCTTTTTTATCATATTCCTCAGCTGCTTTTATAGCTTTTCCCAATTCTTCCTGTTTTTCTACAATAGATTGTAATGATGCTTCTTCTGCAGCAATTTTTTCTTCAATTGATGCTTTAGCTAAGGTAAGACTCTCAATTTCATTTTCAAGTTCAGATTGTCTTTCATTATCTTCTTCATCCTGAATAATAGGACTGAACACATTTTTTCTATAATTTGTATTCATTGAATAAAGATTCTTTGTCCTATTTAATTCATCAAGTTTTACTTTTAATTCAAAAAGTTCTGTATTATGTGACTGAAGGCAGGATTCTTCTGTTTTATGAAGATTATTGAAATAATTAAGCGAATTCTCAAGAGCTGTAATTATATCATTCTGTGCCATTTTATCTCTCCTTTCCTTCTATTATATGGTCACTGTTCTGTGAGTTTAATGTTTTATCACTTCTCTGTGAATTTAATAAATTATCTATAGTATCACTAGTGCTCTGAGAGTTTAATGTTTTATCTTTGTTAACATCACTTCTCTGTGAATTTAATAAATTATCTATGGTATCACTAATGCTCTGTGATTTTAGTGATTTATCTTTATTATCATCACCAATACTCCTAGACTTTAACATTTTATCTTTATTACCATCACTGCTCTGTGATTTTATTTCTTTTTTGTTATCACTCTTCTTTGTATTGAATGATTTTTTTTCAATATTATTATTTTTTCTTTTTCCAGAATAATGATGAACATTAGGGCGTCTGATCTTTAAAAACAGCTTATATAAGATGAGGATAATGATCAGTAAAACTACTATTATTCCAGCAAGGATAATATTTATCATGTGTTCCTTTAAAACTTCCAAAAAAACCTGTGTTTTTTTTGCTGATCCCTTAAGTTCTGCTTTTGAAATATTGTCCAGTCGAGCAGAAATATATAAGTCTGTTCTTGAAATTTCTTTATTATTATACATAACAGAAATGTATCCGGCAATGCCAGTGAGAACATTTCTATTTATAACAGGAGTAATTGTAAAATCACTCTCTGAAACGGTATTTCTTACAGTAAAACCTACATTTGTATCAAGTGAATAACGAGGCATTTCATGAGTAAGAAGCGTATTATAATTATTTAACAGATATGAAGCGTCTGTACAAGTATTTATATTATCTAAAATAGTATCATTTAAAGGCTTTATATAACTGTAATTATTAAATATAAATTCGTAAATCTCTTTACTTTCATAAAAACGTTCATCATTGTCACAATTAAATAAAATGGTTACGAGCCTTATTCCATTTTTTTCTGCATAAGAGACAAGGCATTCACCAGCTTCTTCTGTATAGCCGGTTTTTCCTCCGGTACAATAAGAACAATAAAAATCATTTACATCATATAGAAGCTGGTTTGAAGTCCAGAGATCACGCTCGCTTGACATGTTTGTCTTATTTGTCTGAATATAAGTGCTTTTAACGATGTTTCTAAAATCAGAGTACTGATAAACAGTTCTGGCAATCAGTGCCATATCATAAGCTGTTGTATAATGTTCATTATCATGAAGGCCGTTTGCATTAGCAAAATGTGTAGAAGTACATCCGATTTCTGTGGCTTTCTGGTTCATAAGAGAAGCAAATGAGGAAATGTTACCGCTGATTCCTTCAGCTAGTACGTTGGCAGCTTCATTTGCGGATACAAGCAAAAGTCCACTTAAAAGGTCTCTTACTGTAATCTTCTCTCCTGCAATAAGCCCCATGGTAGTTGCATCAGTTGGGATATTTTCTAATGCAGTTGAAGAAACTGTAAGTTCATCATTCATATTATAATTTGAAAGTGCAAGTAAAGCAGTCATCAGCTTTGTTGTGCTGGCCGGATACATTTTATTATCAGCATTTTTTTCATAAAGCACCAGGCCTGTATCTATATCCATTACTATCGCGGCTCTTGCGGAAACTGAAGGGCCATCAGAAGGTACATAATCAGTAGAACTAGCAAATTTTTCATTACCAGGTATTTCAGAGGCATGAGGATGATCATTTCCTTTTGCACTGACATAACTTACTGGAGTAATGAAAAAACATATAATTAAAACTATTGATAGTATTTTTTTATTCATTTTTTACTCCGTTATTTTGTCACATTTTTTGAGACAATCCATAGGCTATTATAATAGAAGAAAATAAAAAAATAAAGGAATAAAGAGATAAAGAAT
>CAMKMR010000168.1 GCA_946413945.1 uncultured Lachnospiraceae bacterium
AAATCAGTTCAGTAGCCAGAGTGCAAACCAGTTCGGTGGCCAGGGTGCAAACCAGTTCGGTGGTCAGAGTGCAAATCAGTTCAGCGGTCAAGGAGCAAATCAGTTTGGCGGTCAGAATCAGAGTTCATTTGGCCAGGGATTTAGTTCGGGGCAGGGATCATTTGGACAGCCATTTACAAATAATAATCAGACAAGATCAAGCGTTTCAGGTGATGGACATAAAAAAACACTTATAGCTGTAATAGCTGGAATTGCAGTTGCCGCCGTTTTACTTGTTGTATTATTATTTACAGGTGTATTTGGCAGAAGTATGGATAAGGCAGTAAAGGATTATTATACTGCTATAGGAAATTGCGATGGAAAAGCCTTCCTTAACGTATGTCTTCCTAAGAAGATCGTAAATAAGATGGATGATATGCTGAAAGATTACTATGGTATTTTAGGTGTTAAGAATCTTGAAGAGTATATAGAAAAAGAAGCTATTTCGGATCTTTCAAAGGGCGATGAGGGCGAGAAAGTAAAATATAGAAAAATTAAGATTACAAGTAAAGAAAAAGCAAGTAGTGAAGACTGCAAAGAATTATCTGAACAGTTTAAGAAGGAATTAGATGTAAATATTAAGATATCAGCTGCTTATGAACTTAAAGTTTCTTACGAATATAAAGTTGACGATGAGTGGGAGAAAGACGACGAAACATTATACGCTTATAAGGCAGATGGAAAATGGTATATTATTTCTGATTTATTCTAAATAAAATAAATAATTTTTGAAATTTAACAAAAATAATGAAAATCCATGGTATTTAATTTAAAATACCGTGGATTTTTTTTCTTGCTACAAGTTTAAAGTAATGCTATATTTATACGAGTAGCATGGCATATTATAACTATGCCCAAAAACTATAAAAAACAGATATGAAAATTTAATCATAGTAAAAATAAAAAACAGAATTTTCATATGATTCTGGAGGAGAAAATAAATGAGTCTTGCCGATAAGATATTTGGCTCACATAGCGATCGTGAATTAAAAAAGATTGTGCCAATCGCAAAGCAGATTGAAGCTCTTGATGAGAAGATGCAGGCACTTTCTGATGAAGAACTTAAAGCAAAAACAGTTGAATTTAAAGAAAGACTTGCAAATGGGGAAACACTTGATGACATTTTAGTCGAAGCATTTGCAGTTGTAAGAGAGGCAGATTACAGAGTGCTTCATATGAAGCCTTTCCATGTACAGATTGTTGGTGGTATCATCCTGCATCAGGGACGTATTGCTGAAATGAGAACAGGTGAAGGTAAAACTCTTGTTTCTACATTACCTGCTTATCTTAATGCCCTTGCTGGAAAGGGTGTACATATCGTAACAGTAAATGACTATCTTGCTAAGCGTGATGCTGAGTGGATGGGTCAGGTTCATAGATTCCTTGGTCTTACAGTAGGTGTTATCCTTAATCAGGATAAGAATGATGAGAGACGTGAGGCTTATAACTGCGATATTACATATATCACAAATAATGAGCTTGGTTTCGATTACTTAAGAGATAATATGGTTATCTATAAAGAGCAGCTTGTACAGAGAAGCCTTAACTATTGTATCATAGACGAGGTTGACTCTGTTCTTATCGATGAAGCAAGAACACCACTTATCATTTCTGGTCAGAGTGGTAAGTCTACAGATATATATAAGATGTGCGATTATTTAGCACGTCGTATGCAGAGAGGTACTGCATCAACTGAAATCTCAAAGATCGATGCTATCATGGGAACTGAGATTGAAGAAGATGGAGATTACCTCGTAAACGAAAAAGATAAATATGTTGTATTTACAGCACATGGTGTTAAAGAAATCGAGCAGTTCTTCCACATCAAGAACTTAGCAGATCCTGATAACTTAGAGATCCAGCATACAATGCTTCAGGCATTAAAGGCTCATGCCCTTATGCATAAGGATCAGGACTATGTTGTAAAGGATGACGAGGTACTTATCGTTGATGAATTTACTGGACGTATCATGCCAGGTAGAAGATTTAATGATGGACTTCACCAGGCAATTGAAGCTAAGGAAGGTGTTAAGGTAAAGAGAGAGAGTAAGACTCTTGCTACTATCACATTCCAGAACTTCTTCAATAAATATGCAAAGAAAGCTGGTATGACAGGTACAGCTCAGACTGAAGAGACAGAGTTCCGTGAGATTTATGGAATGGATGTTGTAGTTGTACCAACTAACAATCCAGTTCAGAGAATAGATTATGACGATGCCATTTATAAGACAAAAAAAGAAAAGATGAAGGCTATCGTTGAAGATGTTGCAGAGACACACAAGAAAGGTCAGCCAGTACTGGTTGGTACTATAAATATCGATTCATCAGAAGAACTTAGTGCAATGCTTACTAGGAAGGGCATTCCTCATAAGGTACTTAATGCTAAGTATCATGAGATGGAAGCTGAGATAATCAAGGATGCTGGTGAGATTGGTAAAGTTACTATCGCTACTAACATGGCAGGTCGTGGTACTGATATAAAACTTGCAGATGGTGTAAAGGAACTTGGCGGACTTAAGGTAATCGGTACAGAAAGACATGAATCAAGACGTATTGATAACCAGCTCCGTGGACGTTCAGGACGTCAGGGAGACCCAGGTGAATCAAAGTTCTATCTTTCACTTGAAGATAATCTTATGAGACTTTTTGGATCAGAAAGAATCATGGGCATCTATGATGCGCTTAGAATTCCGGAAGGCGAAGAAATCCATCATAAGACGATCACAAGTTTTGTAGAGAAAGCTCAGAAGAAGATCGAGGCAAATAACTTTGCTATCAGAAAGAATCTTCTTGAATATGATCAGGTTAACAATGAACAGCGTGAAGTTATCTATGCTGAACGCCGTAAGGTACTTGATGGTGAAAACATGCGTGAAACAGTAGTAGGATTTGTATTAGATACTGTAAGCGCTTATGTTGATAAAGCAGCTAGTAAGGATTTGAGCCCGGCAGAGTGGGATCTTCAGGAGTTAAATGATACTCTCCGTCCAATCGTTCCTCTTAAGCCTATCACTCTTACAGAGGAAGAGAAGAAGAAGGGGGACGTAGAGGCATTTAAACAGCGTCTTAAGGATGAGGCTGAGAAGCTCTATGAAGCTAAGGAAGCTGAATTCCCTAATCCAGAGACAATGCGTGAACTTGAAAGAGTTATCCTCCTTAAGGTTGTTGACCGTAAGTGGATGGATAATATCGATGATATGGATCAGCTTCGTCAGGGTATTGGACTTCAGGCATATGGTTCAAGAGATCCAGTAGTAGAATATAAGTTTGCAGGTTATGACATGTTCAATGCTATGACACAGGCAATTCAGGAGGATACAGCAAGACTTATCCTTCATGTTAAGCTTGAAGAAAAAGTTGAACGTGAGCAGGTTGCAAAAGAAACAGGAACAAATAAGGATGAAACACTTAAGAAGGAACCTGTTAAGAGAAAAGAAAAGAAGGTCGGAAGAAACGACCCATGTCCATGTGGTTCAGGTCTTAAATATAAGAACTGTTGCGGAAGAAATCTCCAGTAATAAAGATATAAAGAATAAGAAGACAGGAGTTTTTTATAATGCTTGAACTTGACGAATATAAATTTCGTTATGGTGAATATAAAGGCCCTTTAGACGAGATGAAACAGAATCTTGACGTCGAGGGTAAACAGAACAGAGTAAATGAGCTTGAGGAAGCAATGCAAGCTCAGGGATTCTGGGATGATATCGAGAATAGCGGCAAAGTCATGAAGGAAGTTAAAAACTTGAAGACGACTATAGACGACTTTAAGAGGATCAATTCTGAATATGATGATATTGGTGCTATGATTGAGATGGCGGAAGAAGAAAATGATGAAGAGCTTACCCAGGAAGCAGGAGAAATGCTTGCGAATTTCATAAAGGAATTCGAATCATTTAAGATAGAGACTCTGCTTTCGGGTGAATTTGACACAAACAATGCAGTAGTGACTCTTCATGCAGGAGCAGGTGGAACAGAAAGCTGCGACTGGTGTTCCATGCTTTTCAGAATGTATTCAAGATGGGCGGATAAGCATAAATTCAGCTTGGAAGTTCTTGATCAGCTTGATGGTGAAGAAGCAGGAATAAAGGCTATCACATTCCAGATAAATGGATATCATGCGTATGGATATCTTAAGGCAGAGAAGGGAATACACAGACTTGTACGTATCTCGCCTTTCAATGCCGCTGGTAAAAGGCAGACTTCATTTGTTTCAGTCGATGTAATGCCAGAATTAGACGACACGATCGAGATTGAAGTAAATGATGCAGATATAAGGATCGACACTTACAGATCAAGTGGTGCCGGTGGACAGCACATCAACAAGACATCTTCGGCTATAAGAATTACTCATATGCCAACAGGCATTGTAGTAACCTGCCAGAATGAAAGATCACAGCATCAGAATAAAGATAAGGCTATGCAGATGCTTAAATCTAAGCTTTATCTGCTCGAACAGCAGAAAAATGAAGAGAAGCTTTCGGGTATCCGTGGTGAGGTATCAGATAATGGTTTTGGCAGCCAGATCAGGTCTTATGTACTTCAGCCATATACAATGGTAAAGGATCATAGGACAAACTGTGAAGTAGGAGACGCAGGAAGGGTTCTTGACGGTGATATCGATCCATTCATTAATGCATATCTTGGATGGATAAATGCTGAGAAAAACAAGACAGAATAATTAAGAATGAGAGGTCAGAAAAGATGGTAAATGTTGCGATACTTGGATATGGTACTGTAGGCTCAGGGGTGTATGACGTAATTACTAGAAACAATTCACACATATCAAGAATTTGCAGATTATCACAAAATAAATCGAAAAA
>CAMKMR010000169.1 GCA_946413945.1 uncultured Lachnospiraceae bacterium
TTTTTTATATTTCTTGTCTTACTCCACATTTTTCAATGCGTCGCTCTTTTTGATCTTTTTTATTTTAAAAATCTGAAGGATAACAACAAGGGCGTAACTTATAATTCCGAGAAGGACCATTTCTATGTAGCAGCTGCTGCTTACGCAGTATGGCAGATAGCCGCTCATTCTCTTATAAAGATATGTCGTAAATACAAGTCTCAGCAACCAGTCTACAAATGGCACCGCCAAGAGAAGGCTTAAAATTACAACTATCGATGTGGAAACAATATAAAGTCCTCCAATCTCTCCTGAAGTAAATCCCAGGATCTTTGTCATGGAAATGCTGTTCTGATTTTTCTCAATTATCTGCTTTGCCAGAAGATAAACCATCAGCACAAACATTATGACACCAAAGAGTTTCATCGGCTCCATTATCTCTTCGAATGACTTCCATAGCTGATCTGCAACCCCGCTAAAGGCTTTAGAATCCAGCTTCATATAAATATTAGATTCTGTCAACCCGGTTAATTCGCTATCTGAAAAATAACCATTATAGTTATCTTTCTCTTTTTCAAATGTTTCATTGAATTCATCAAGATTCATAAATACTGAAAGTGCCGCTTCATAAGGATAATCCCCGGCTACAGTAAAATCAAAGTATTTGTCTTTATACTTATCATAAAGCTTGACCTTATCCCCGGCCTTAACCCTGTACTTGTCCATAAAGCCATTTGAAACCAGCACCTCACCTTGAGGGATCATGGTCTTTATAAACTTACTCTTATCCTCGATTCCATAAACTGAAATCTCATCAATCTTATAATCTTCCTTGTTCATTTCAAGGGTCTCAATGGCAAACTTTTCAGCTTCCGAATCTGAAAGTTCTTCCGGCATTTTTAAAATGTACTGATACTTTGAAATGCTTGTTTCATCAATACGTCTTGCCACATCATCAAGCAGCGGCTTAAACATCAGTCCGAAAATGATTATCGCTCCGGCAAGTATAATTCCCACCATCATTGTTATATAGTTTGAAAGATTCTGCAGGACGATGCGGATCCTGAAGCGCCATTTAAATGGTATCTTTTTAGAAAGACGAGGCGCTTTTTTCTTTTTCTTTCCGGAAATGTCTCTTCTCAGGAAATTAAGTGGTTTTATCCTTAATTTGTGGATCAGGATGGTAACATTTATCAAAGTCATTATTATCGTTGGAATAAGCGATGTCCTTATAAATGCATCTTTATTCCACATTGTTACTGCTTTTCCAAAGGAATACATAGAGCGGTAAACTCCAAGCATAAAATCGCGCATCAAAGTGTAGCCGAGCACATTTCCCACGATCACTCCCAGCAAAAAAGTTACAAATGGCAGGATAAAATAATGTCTTACCATCTCAGCCCTTGTATATCCTGAAGCGCGAAGTGTTCCTATTACTGAGGCTTCCTTTGAAATGGTATTTATAGTTGTAACCGCAACTATAAAGGCCAAAACACAAACCACGATGTAAAGGAAAATTTCCATTGAAGCTCCATCACCTGAAGTATCTTCTCCTGCAAATGTAATTGCTTTATTTGAATAATCCGGAAGATAATCCTTAATTTCTATAATGTTAAGTCCCTCTTCCCCTGCCAGTGTACGCTGATAAATGTCTGTATTTACTTTTACCAATTCATCTCGAATAGCTTCTAAAACTTTTTCTGAAGCTTCTTCTTTTTCCTTATCATTTATAATTTCCTTGTTATAACGCCATGCATAGCTTACTGTCACATGATCAGAAGAAAAATCATCAAATCCTTCCTCTGCCATAACACCTACTCCGAAATTGGAAATATCAAACATAAGATCTGCATTGTCTTTAAATAAAGCGCTGTAATTAGGAAGCGCAAGCAGTCCGGTAACTGTTAATTCATGTCCGTCTACCGGAATCTTATCTCCTACCTTGATCTTCTTATTTGCTGAATGAAGATTATCAAGTGCGATCTCACCTTTACTTTCAGGAAGACGTCCCTCTGTAACTTCAGGAAGATTTACTTCACTTCCCAATCTATAAACACGAAGGGTCACGCCATCATTTATCTCTTCAAAATAATCATAAGGATAAAGCTTTATATCTGCTACATTTTCAATATTTTCTATAGTACTGTCGTCAAGACGTAGATTAAATGACATATGACCATTTTCGCATAAATTCTTATCCATATTTTCATGATAAGCTCTTGCCACTGCATCATTTGCCACCAGGAAGCTTGAAACTACAGAGACTACCATGACTAAGAATAAAAAGATCACAAGGTATTTTCCTAAGTCCGATTTGAATTCCCGAAGGAATCTTTTATTCATTGGATTTTTCATTTTTCTCCTCCTTACCACTCAATTTCAGAAACTGGCATAGGATTCTCATTAAGATAATTCTTATGTACTTTTCCATCACGAAGCTTAACCACTCGATCTGCCATATTTTTCAGGGCATCATTATGAGTTACCATGATGATGGTATTTTTATATTCATGATTGATCTTTTCAAGAAGTGCAAGGATTTCCTTGGAAGTGTTATAATCAAGGGCTCCGGTTGGCTCATCGCAAAGAAGAATGTCAGGATTCTTAATAACCGCGCGGCCTATGGCTGTTCGCTGTTGCTGTCCGCCGGAAAGCTGATTTGGTAATTTGTTCCTATGATCATATAAACCAAGAGTTTTTAAAAGATCGTCCACATCAAGAGGATTGTCGCTAAGATATGCGCCAACTTCAATATTTTCACGAACTGTAAGATTTGGAATAAGATTATATAACTGAAAAACATATCCTAAATGTTTTCTACGATACTGGGTAAGACGCTTCTCATTCATGTCCTTGGTCTTTTCATTATCGATCATAACATAACCTTCATCTGCATCATCAATACCTCCGATTATATTAAGGAGTGTGGATTTGCCACTTCCTGAAGGTCCAAGAAGAACACATAATTCTCCCTTTTCAATGCTAAGATCAACACCTTTAAGTACTGTCTGTTTAGCTTCCCCTTCACCATAATGTTTCTTAACATTTTTAATTTCAACAAAACTCATTTTTTCTAAGCTCCTTTCAAATTGCTCTGTTTTTCATTAGTAGGTCTCTTTTGTCGGATTGCTGCCAGGTTTTTGTAGACTACGCATGTCGGCACCTACATGGCCAGTCGGCGCTGGATTGCCGCCAGTTTGTTGTTGGCTATGCGCCAGTTTGTTCTCGACAAAACAAAAGACCAGATATGCCGGTTGTCATATCTGGTCTGAAAATTCCAATCTTTATAAAGCAGAAAAGATCCATGTATGACGCGGCATACATGAGTCTCGCAATTTAATACAAGCCAGGTGTCAGGCACCAGGATGTTGACTTGCATCTTGATCCATAAATCTCATAATTGATATTGTCATGAAATAAACTTCAAAACTTATTGGAAAATACCGGTGAAGTATTAACCAAAAAAAGAATCGTGAATCAAGGCTGCTACTCCCTCATGGGTTCTGAAAAAGTATAGCATTGCAGTTTCTAAAGTGTCAACTCAAAAAATTTTCAGATTTCCGGCAATAACTGTATTTTTTTCGCCATTTACAATTTGTTCATAAATAATCCACTTTTTTATCATTAATTTACCAAACGTTTCATTTTTGTTAATATCTTGTTCATAACAAAGGGTTATATTAAGACCATAAAGTTTTTTCATTACTCTCTCATTTATTTATTGTTTATTGTTACAAAAAACCTCGTCATTACGACGAGGTTTTTTTACGTCCTCAACTCAGTTAACATAAAAATGGACCCAGGGGACTGTCCCCCGAGTCCATTTTTATGTCAACTATTTTTTACTACTCTTGCGCCGAATGGGCAAAGAGCCAGTTTTGCGATTTTAAAAAACTGCATTCCAAATGGAATTCCCACAATTGTAATGCAAAAAACAGCACCAATAATGGCATTTCCTAAGGCAAGTTCCATACCTGAAACAATAAACCAGATGATATTTAAGATAAATGATCCCGCTCCTCCATCATATTCTATATCTTTTCCAAATGGGTCAAGGGATATAGATGCCAGCTTAAAACATTGAAGTCCCACTGGTATTCCAACAATCGATATACACCAGAGTATGCCGGCTATGCACCATCCTAATGCACTCCAGATTCCTCCAAAGATTATCCATATGATATTTCCTAAACAAGTCATTTTTATTTCTCCTCTATTTTCTATCCTTATCCAGTTTACAAAATTGTGGACCACAACCTCCGGGACTGTGGTCCATTCTGTGGTCCATTTTTTTAATCTGCTTTTTTTACTATGATGGTAGTCATGTAACCTGCATCATCAGGGATATTTGAAATCCCCTCATAACAAGCCTCGTCTATCATACCACATTCTGAAACTGCGTATATAGCAATTTTAATTCCTGACTTTAAGTTTCTTTCTTCGTAGTCTTTAAGAATCTGCTTAACTTTAGCTATATTTTTACCACATTTCATGATTACCTTCGCTCCAGGATAATCCAGAACCTCCTTCAGATCATCTATCCCTGGAATTATATGTATCATTTCATTTCCACAGGATAAAGGAATCCCCAGCCGTCCCGCACAGGCTGATACAGCAGAAACCCCACTTATCATTTTACAGCAGATCCCATCGGTCTTTGCTTTGTCCATCATATAAGAAAATGTAGAATATATCGCAGGGTCACCGATAGTAAGAAATGCCACATTTTTCCCTTGTTTAATATACTCTTTAATTACTTTATATAATTGCAAATGATTCTCAGCCTCAGCATTTTTATCTCTTTCCATCTTAAAATCAAGCATTAAGATCTGTTTATCTTTTAATTCAGGAATCGCTGATTCAGCCA